>CACYHZ010000020.1:0-35142 GCA_902774345.1 uncultured Bacteroidia bacterium
CACCTCGCCGGGGTTCCAGGCGCAGACCAGCATCCGCCGGGAATCGGGATTATGCTTAATCTGGTCGATAACCATTGAAAGTTGGTCGATTTCCCGTCCCTCCGGAGTGGGCCAGGAGCGCCACTGGTGGCCATATACGGGGCCCAGGTCGCCGTTCTCGTCGGCCCATTCGTCCCAGATAGTTACGCCATGCTCCTGCAGGTAGCGAACGTTTGTATTGCCCGAGATGAACCAGAGCAATTCGTAGATGATGGATTTCAGGTGCACCTTCTTGGTGGTGAGCAGCGGGAAGCCGTCGGCCAGGTTGAAGCGCATCTGGTAGCCGAACACGCTCTGCGTGCCGGTACCGGTGCGGTCCTCTTTCATGGTGCCGTGGGAACGGATATGGCGGAGCAGATCCAGGTACTGTTGCATAGGGCTTACGCGTCAAAAGCCCAGATGATGGCCTCTTCCAGCACCTCGCCGGGACGAAGGACGGTGGAAGGGAAAGCGGGCTGGTTGGGGGAATCGGGGCAGTGCTGGCATTCGATGGCCACAGCGTCATAATCCTCGTAGGCGTGGCCGGATTTGCCTTCGGGGCATCCCTTGAGCCAGTTACCCGTATAAATCTGTACGGCGGGCTGGGTGGTGAACACCTCCAGATGCCGGCCGGAAAGCGGTCCCCATCCCTTGAGCCAGTTACCCGTATAAATCTGTACGGCGGGCTGGGTGGTGAACACCTCCAGATGCCGGCCGGAAAGCGGTCCCCAAAGCTCTGCAGCGGTGGTTAACTGCCCGGGCATGGCGCCGTCGATGAGGTAGCAGTTATCGTACCCCTTTCCATATTTCAGCGCCGGAAAATCGGCCTGGATGTCGCGGCCGATCGGCTTGGCCTCGACGAAATCCATCGGCGTTCCGGCCACATCCTCCGCTTGACCCAGGGGAATCAGCGTTTCATCGGTAGGAAGCCACTGGGAGGCATTCAGTTCCAATTTGTGGTTCAGGACCGAACCGGAGGCTTCGCCGTCCAGGTTGAAGTAAACGTGGTTGGTAAGGTTCACCACGGTGGGCTTGTCGGTTTCGGCCGTCAGGATCAGCTTCAGGGAGTTGTCCTCGCCCCAGCTGTAGTGGGCCACGGTTTTCAGGTTGCCGGGGAAACCGGCTTCACCGTCTTCGGAATAGTAAAGGAATTCCACGGCGTCGCCGTTGATACGGCTGTCCCACACCTGGTTCTGGAAGCCATTGGGGCCCCCGTGCAGATGGTTGGGACCATTGTTCACGGGCAGGGTATATTCCACGCCGTCCAAGGTGAATTTTCCCTTGGCGATACGGTTGGCATAGCGGCCGGGGATTTTGCCGGAGCAGGGACCGTCGGCAAAATAGTCCAGGGCATTCTTGTAGCCAATCACCACGTCGGCAAGCTGACCCTTTTTGTCGGGAACCACGACAGAGACGATGGCGGCGCCCACGTTGCACAGCTGTACATAGGCTCCAGAGGCATTTTTCAGGGTAAAGAGGAAGATTTCCTTTCCATCCGGGGCCACACCCCAGCTTTCTTTCTTGATTTCCATATCGTAGGTTTTTACTTTACAAATTTAACAAAAAATCCAGCACATCCTCCGTCTCGGCGTCCTTGAGGAGCACGGTTTTCGCCTGATCCAGCAAATACAGGGAAGGCAGGGCGCGTACGTTATAAAGAACATCGTTGCGGATGGTGAAAGAAGGATCGTAGCCATTGATCCAAGCAGCGGGATAGCTCTCCATCCGCTCTTTCCATAGCGGGATATCCTGGTCGATGTAGATATCCACCACCTGCAGCCTCCCGCTTTCCATCAACTGGGTAATCATGTCGAACTCCTCCATCGCTTCCACCAGCTCCTTGCAGGCGTGACAGTCCGGATTGCCAAAGATCAGGAGGGTATACTCCGCCTTAATCTGGTACAGCGTACGGCTGCGCCCCTTGGTGTCAATAAAGGTAAAATCGGCCGCCGGCGTTCCTGTACGGTTCATCGCACACATCCGGGCATCCCATTCATAGCGCATGCGCCAGGCGGGCTCCAGCAGCGGGCTTTGGGCCATGCGGGACACAAAGGGAAGGTAGAGGTCCTCGCTGCGGACGGGCGAATTGGGGTCGTAGAAATAGAACGCAGTGATATCGGCCATTCCCTGGAGCATATTGGAGCCGGGATGGGCCCGCTGGAAGGCTTCCAGACGGCCGTAAAAACGGGTCATGTCCTTCGCCCCTTCCGCCAGAGGCATCTCCCTGAGGATGGTGGCAAAAACGCCCATCTGTTTTTCCAAATCTTCTTTCTTAACTCCGTTTACCGTAAGGGAATCGCAAGGATACAGGGAAACGGTATCCGTGAAAGGGTCCCAGAAATGGGCCCCCAGCCACTGGACGCGCTCCAGGGGCTCGGCGATCATCATGGGTAGTTCGGCCATGGGGAAAGCCCTTGTTGAACTGCTGGGTTTCGGGGCCTTTTTAGGGCCGCAGGACAGGACCAGCAGGGCCGACAGCAGCAAGAGTGTCCGACGCATTTTCATAAATGCAAAAATAGAATTATTTTTGTACGATTACAAAGAAAAAGCGTATGCGGAAGTCCCTTCTGGTGATCCTGTTTCTGGCGGCAGCCCTTTTGCCCGCCAGGGCGCAGTTTTTCACTGCCGGAGACGATCCCGGCAACCTTCGCTGGTTCTCCGTAGAAACGCCTTTCTATCAAATCATTTACCCCGAAGGGACCGATTCCCTGGCCCGCACCTATGGCCGTCTGCTGGAACAGTTCCGCGTGCCCATCGGACGCAGCCTGGGCATTACGCCCGGTCAGGGACTGCGGCGAAAGATGCCGGTGGTCCTGCACACCCATTACCCTTACTCCAACGGTTCGGTCGGCTGGGCCCCTACCCGCTTCGACCTTTATACCTGTCCGGACCCCTATAACCCCAACCCCACGCCCTGGGAAATCGAACTGGTTTCCCACGAACCCCGCCACCAGGCGCAATTGCAGTGGGGATACAGCCGGGGCTTCCCGAGGGTGTTGTCCTGGATCATTGGGGAAGGCTGGAATCCCGTGGCCTGGCAATTATTCTTTGACCGTCCCTTCGGCGAAGGCGATGCCGTGGTGGCCGAAACCGGCCTTGCCTACGGCACCCGCGCCCGCACCGCCGATTTCCTGAATTATTACCGCGTGTCGCTGGACCAGGGCGATTATCGCAACTGGTACCGCTGGGGCTATGGTTCGTTCAAGAAATATACGCCCGACCAGTATGCACTGGGCTATCTGACCATCGCCGGCAACCGCTTCCTGCAGAAGGATCCCATGGTGATGGAAAAGGTCCTGGAGAAATCCCGCCGGATTCCCGTCCTCATTTCGCCCTATAACTTCCGCGTCGTGGCCCGAAAACAGGCAGGCAAGTCCTTCAAATCCCAATTCAAGGATGTACTGGACACCCTCAACGCCCTCTGGCGGGCCGATGCCGACCGCCGCGCTCCGTTCCAGCCCATGGAGCAGGTGACCCCTGCTGAATCCTTCTCCACGGACTACAACAGCCCCCAGTGGATTGAAGGGCAGCTGACGGCCCTCCGCAGCGGTTATCTGCATCCCGCCGAATGGGTGCGCATCACTCCCGAAGGAAAGATCCGCCGGCTCCGGCCTTTCTCTTCCAGCACTTCGGATGTCTATATCGAACCTCTGAAAAAGCGGATGTACTGGTCCGAAACCCTGCCTGACGGCCGCTGGAGCCTGGGCGGGACGTCCATTATCCGCTACTGCGACCTGGTCACCGGGCGCTACCACGACCTTACCCAGGGCACGCGCCTGTTCAACCCCGAAGTGTCTCCGGATGGAGCACGCATCGCCACGGCCGAATATCCCGTGACGGGCGGTACCGCCGTGGTAGTGCTGGATAGCGAGAACGGGGACATGCTCCAACGCTTCCCCGCACCGGACGGTATGCAGGTGGTGGAACTGTGCTGGCTGGACGGATTTATCTATGTATCAGGCATTTGCGACGAAGGAGCGGGCATTTTCCGGGTGTCGCAGGAAGGCCAGTGGGAAAATGTGCTGGCGCCTTCTTTCCAGACCATCTGCAATATGGAGGACGGGCCGGATTACGTGCAATGGGTAAGCGACCGGACCAGCGTAAACGAACTGTACCGCTATTATCCGGCAAAGGGAAAACTGCTGCAGATCACCAGCACCCGCTACGGCGGCATCGACTTCGTGGAACACGACGGCTATCTGTATTTTGTGTCGCAAACCCTCAGCGGAAAAATGATTTTCCGGACGCCGCTGGAGGCCCTACAGCCCAAGGAGGTGGATTTTGCCGATGTCTGCAGCTATCCCATGGAGGATGAGTTGACCCGGCAGGAGCGTTCGCTGGGGCCCGCTCCGGACCTGACGGCAGCGGTGCCGGTTTCGGCCCCCAAACCCTTCGGTAAGCTGCGGCAGACGCGTTTTCACACCTGGCTTCCCCTCTATGTTAATTACGACGCCATCAAAAGCGGCACCTGGGATTTGTCCTATGAGACCGCTTCCCTGGGCCTGAGCGCCTTTTTCCAGAATACCCTGGGGACGTTCTCGGGAATGGTGGGTTACAGCCTGCACCGGGACCCGGACGTGTACCATCACTGGCGCAATTCCTTCCACGCCCAAACCAGCATAACCGCCTGGTACCCCGTGTTGGAGGCCCGCGTAGACGTGGGAGACCGCAATGTCCGGCACTATCACCCGCTCCTGCTGGAGGAGGATGGGGTGAACACCCCTTATACGGTTGTCAATCGCCTGGAAGGCGTGCCTTCCGTAACGGGATCCCTGCTGGCCTACCTCCCGCTGTCCTATTATAAAGGCGGCTTCCTGTACGGCTTTACGCCGCAGCTGCAGTACTCCGTTTCCAACGACTGGTTCTCCCTGCATCCGGCGCAGTTCCTGCGGCCGCAGGGCTTCGAAGGCTTCCCCTCCGGCTTACGCGTGGTGTCGCTGGGCGAAGCCGGGAAAATGCCGCTGCAGCGCCTCCGGGCTTCGATACGAGGCTATCTGATGCTGGCCAGGGCTCAGTCCCAGCCCTATCCTTCCTGGGGTATCGGCGCGGAAACCGGCATCAGTTTCCGACCCGGGCTCAGCCAGCTGTTCACCCCCACCGTATATGCCTATGCCTATGGCTATACCCCGGGCTTTTTCCCTTCCCAGGGCCTGCATCTGACCACCACCTTCCAGCACCAGATCCGGGGCGGCAGCGCCCTGTTCCCGGAAATGACCGCGAACACCCTTCCCCGGGGCTTCGACAGCGCGGCTTCATCGGCTGTAGCACAGACCTTCCCCAACCAGTGGAAAGTGACGGCCGATTACGCCATTCCCTTCTCCCTCGGCGATATTTCGATGTCCTGGGTAGGCTATGTCAAGAACTTCACCCTGACCCCCCACGCCGACTTCACCAGCCTGGGCGGAGGCTACAACCTCTGGAGCGTCGGAGCCGACCTGACAGCCTCCCTGGGCTGGCTCCTGGTGTTGCCGCTGGGCACTTCGTTAGGCGTCTCCTTCTCCTACCTGAGCGGCAACTGGTACCAAAATACGGGGCAGGGAAAACCCTACTCCGTATCACTGATTCTGGATTTCGATCTCCTCTAACGGAAAAAGCGCTCCACCCACTGGGCATTGACCTCGGCAAAGCCGGCGTCCTCCTTCACGGTAGGGTGGCGGGACAGGATGCCGCGGGCGTCTTCATACACATGGAAGCCGATGTTGACCACCTGCATCTGCCCGTTTAAGGGGAAGGACAGCACCAACTCATTGTCGGCCCCTTCCATCCGCAGGAACTTGATGGGGGCATCCAGGATCCCGGGGTACTTTTCGGCCATTTCGCGACGGATGACCCATTTGCACATCTCCATCACCTTGTCGTCCAGCAGGGCGTCGTGCAGGTTCACCTTTTCTATGAGTTCCCCCACTTCCCTCACCCGGCGCAGGGTATAGCCTTCCAGCTCCTTCACGGCCTCTTCCACGGCCTTGGGCGGTTCCTGATTGCCGGGAAGCAGCCACACCATCAGTTTTGCATCGGGGTCGTGATACAGAGTCTGGTACACCGCCAGGTTCCGGGTGCCGCAATAAGGGCATTCCCACAGAAAAAGAGAGCCGTCCCTGACCCGGGCTTTCATTTCCGGGTCAAGGGCGACATTGATTCGCTGGCAAACGTCGATCTCCGTTTGCTGATGGCACTTGCTACAGCTTGCGGGCACCATCGCTGATTACCACATCATAGATCTTGGGCGCGTGGCCGAACTTCTCCTGGAAGCCCTTCTTGACTGCGGCGATGAAATCGTCGTACAGTTCTTCCTTCACCAGGTTGATGGTGCAGCCGCCGAAGCCGCCGCCCATCACGCGGGAACCGGTGACGTCGCACTTGCGGGCCAGTTTGTTCAGGTAATCCAGTTCCTCGCAGGAGACTTCGTACAGTCTGCTCAGGCCGAAGTGGGTCTGGTACATCATTTCACCCACGGTCTCGTAGTCACCACGCTCCAGGGCGTCGCAGACATCCAGCACGCGCTGGACCTCTCCGATCACGTATTCGGCGCGGATGAAATCCTCCTGGGAAATCTGGTCGCGGACCTCGTCCAGCCATACACGCTTGGCGTCGGACAGGAAGTCCACCTCCGGATGGTTCTTCTTGATGGCGGCAGCCGCCTTTTCACAGGATTCGCGGCGCTTGTTGTAGGCGCTGGAAGCCAGTTCGTGCTTGACGCAGGAGTCAATGAGCACCAGCTTGTAACCCACGGGCTTGAAGGGGAAGTACTTGTATTCCCCGGTTTTGCAGTTCAGGCGGATCAGGGAGCCTTCCTTGCCGAAGATGGAGGCAAACTGGTCCATAATGCCGCATTTCACGCCGCAGTAGTTGTGTTCGGTGCTCTGGCCGATCTTGGCCAGTTCGAACTTCTCCAGGCCATTGCCGTTGATCTCGTTGATGGCATAGGCAAATACGCTCTCCAGCGCTGCAGAGGAGCTGAGGCCGGCGCCCAGGGGCACATCCCCGGCAAATACCGCGTCAAAGCCCTTTACCTTGCCGCCCCGCTTGAGGGTTTCCCGGCAAACGCCAAACACGTAGCAGGCCCAGGACTGCTTGGGTTTGTCTTCTTCCTGAAGGCCGAATTCCACCAGTTCGTCAAAATCGATGGAAAATACCCGCACCTTATCGCTGCCATTGGGTTCGATGGCCGCCATAATGCCAAAATTGATGGCACCGGGGAATACATAACCGCCGTTGTAATCCGTATGCTCACCGATGAGGTTGATACGGCCGCTGGACATGTAAAGGGTACCTTCTTTTCCGAAGAGGGACTTGAATTTTTCCTGAATCTTAGCTTTCATATCGTTATGGTGTTTTAGTGTCAATCGTACAAATATACAAAATTCCCTTTAATAATCCATCCACACCGGGCAATGGTCCGACACTCCGCCGATATAGCGGGGCCCCGAATAGGTTCGGAAGGGCTTTTCACCCGTGTAAGCCTTATCGGGGACCAGGAGAAAAGGCGGGCGGAGAATGCGCATCCGGGCTGTCTGGAGGGCTTGTGACACCCATATCTGGTCGATGAGTTCCCACTCCCCCTCGAAGCGGATGGTGCCTTCGCCCCGCTCGAATAAGGGCAGGGACAGATTCTGCAGGGAAGGCTCCAGAACCTGGTACAGCGGGGCATCGGGCGTATCGTTGAAATCGCCCAGGGCCACCACCCGCTCCACGCCCAGGCGCTGCAGGGAATCTGAGAGAAAACGGAGCCTTTCCACGGCCCGTTTTCGCCGGGGTTCGGAAACGGCGGATCCTCCGTATTTGGATGGATGGTGATTGACCAGGATAGCGAGGTCCCGCCCGTCCCCCTGGCGAAAATGCGCCAGCAGGATGTCCCGGGTGGGCAGGATGGTCGAATCTCCCGCATACACGTGACAGGCCTTGGCCTGCAGCAGTTCCAGTCGGGAAGACCGGTACAGCAGCGCCACATCAATCCCCCGCGTGTCCGGAGAATCGAAATGCAGAATCCGGTAATCCAGTTTCCGGAGTATGGTATCGTCGCGTAAACGCTTGAGGACAAATCGGTTCTCCACTTCGGCAAGTCCCACGGCATCCGGCAGGCCGCCGCACTCCCCTGCCGCCCACAGCAGGGTTTTGGCCACTGCCTGGCACTTGGTCCGGAAACGCTTCCTGGTCCAATGCCGCTCACCACGGGACGAAAACTCCGCATCCGAAACGCTGGTGGAATCGTTCCGGTAATCGAAGAAATTCTCCAGATTCCAGAACATCAGCCGGAGGGCCCCGTCCTCCTGCGCCCCCGCCGCCACCCCCAGCAGCAACCCTACCAGCGTCATCAAGCCTTTCATGGCCCAAAGATAAGAAAAGCCCCACTCCCCCTTCGCAGCTAAACCTGTTACAGGCAGCAAATTATAACAATCCGTCCCGGCAAAAAGCCAGGACGGATTATCGTAAGCAATTGTTTTGCAAATTGTTAACCGCAGCGTCTATACATTAAACAGGAAATGCATGATATCCCCGTCCTGCACCACATAGTCTTTCCCTTCGATGCCCATCTTGCCGGCAGAGCGCACGGCCGCCTCGGTCTTGTACTGCACAAAGTCCTCGTACTTGATGACTTCCGCGCGGATAAAGCCCCGTTCGAAGTCCGTGTGGATCACACCGGCGGCACGGGGAGCCTTGTCCCCTGCCACGATGGTCCAGGCCCGGCACTCATCGGCGCCTGCGGTAAAGAAGGTCCTAAGCCCCAGCAGCTTGTAGGCACCCTGGATCAGGCGCACTACGCCGGATTCTTCCAAACCCATCTCTTCCAGGAACATCTGGCGGTCCTCATAGTCCTCGATTTCGGCAATTTCGGCCTCGGTCTTGGCAGCGATCACCAGGATTTCGGCCTGTTCGGAAGCCACGGCGGCACGCACGGCGTCCACATAGGCGTTGCCAGTTGCAGCCGAAGCCTCGTCCACGTTGCATACGTACATCACGGGCTTGTTGGTGATGAGGAAAAGGTCGTGGGACATCTGCTCTTCCTCGGCGTTTTCCAGCGAAACCGTCCGGCAGGATTTCCCCTGCAGCAGCGCCTCGCGGTAACGGAGCAGCAGGTTCAGCAACTTTTTCGCCTCCTTGTCCCCGCCGGTGGTAGCCATTTTCTCCACCTTCTTAATGCGGTTTTCCACCGTCTCCAAATCCTTGATCTGCAGCTCGGTATCCACCACTTCCTTGTCGCGGACCGGATCCACGGAACCGTCCACATGGACGATGTTGCCGTCGTCGAAGCAGCGCAGTACGTGCAGGATGGCGTCGGTTTCCCGGATGTTGGCCAGGAACTGGTTGCCCAGGCCTTCGCCTTTGGACGCGCCCTTCACCAGACCCGCTATATCCACAATTTCCACAGTCGCGGGAATGGTGCGCTTGGGCTGGCAGATCTCCGTCAGCACCTCCAGGCGCTTATCGGGCACATTGGTGGATCCCACATTCGGGTCGATGGTGCAAAAGGGGAAATTGGCGCTCTGCGCCTTCCCGGAGCTGACACAGTTGAACAGCGTAGATTTACCCACATTGGGCAGGCCCACGATTCCGCATTTCAGAGACATAATCCTTTCCTTTAAATAAAAGACATGCCCGGTCAGGCCGGGCATGACAAGTAACAGTGTGTCTTTCTATTAGAAGAAACGCTCGCGGTTGTCGGTAACGTTCTTTTCCGCCATCAGACGAGGGATCATCTGGAGATGATAGTTGTCGAAGCGGGTCTGGGCGGCACGGGCATCGTCCTCGGTGTAGTAGGAACCGGTCTCACGGCCGTCCACTACGAACACGTAGGTACCCATGATACCGGCCACGGGACCGGTGATGGCACCTTCCTTGGCAGCGGCCACGGCGCCGACGAAAGCGGGCTCGGTGGACGGAGCGGAGGAAGTGGAGAAGGTCACGTCGCTGAGGGTGGAAACGGCGTTTCCAAGCTTGTCAGCCACGGTATCCAGGTTCCCAAGACCCTCGATTTCCTCGGCGATCTCGGCCTGACGCTTCTGGGCGTACTTCTCGCGATACAGCTGGTTGGTGATGCGCTCGGACACTTCGTCCACCTTGGCAATGCCTTCCTTATGGGCGCCCTTCACGGCCACCACGAAGAAGTAGTTATTGTCCACGGTGATGATACCGGAAGCCTTGCCGGGCTTGTTGTCGAAGGCCCAACGGGTCACTTCCTTGGCGTGGCCGATGGAACCGTAAGTATCGGTACCCTCGTTGATGGTGAGGCTGCGGGAATAGGTACCGGTGCTGTCGCAGGCGGCCTTGTAGTTGTCGTACTTGCCGGCAGCGCGCACAGCCAGGAGGTTGGCCTTGTTATAGATCTCGGAATAGGTAGCCTTGCTGGGCAGGGTGGCCTTCTCGAAGATGGCAACCTTCTTCTTCACGATGGGAGCGGTGGTCTTGGTCACCTCCACGATGTGGGTGCCATACTGGCTGGTGAGGATGAAAGGCTTGCCCACCTGAGCGGAAAGGACAGGTTCAAAACCGGGGATGATGGCGTTCTGCGTCATCCAGCCCAGGTTGCCCTGCTCACCGTCAACGGCATTGCCCTGATCCAGGGAGTAGAGGGTAGCCATGGCGGAGAAGTTGGTCTTGTTCAGCAGAGCCATTACGCTGTCGGCCTGGTGGCGGGCATTCTGGCCAGCGAACATGATGTGACGCACATACACGGAATCCGGAACCATGGCGGTGTCCATGATACGGGCGGCATAGAAGGTCTTGCTGGACTTGAACACCGGGGAAACACCCTGGGTGTTGGCGGTCACGAAAGCATCCACGTCGCGGTTCACGCTGCGCAGTTCACCATCCTTGTACCAGTGGTCGTTCCACTGACGGTCGGAGTTGCGCTGCAGGAAAGCGCGCACGTTCTCGGCAGCGGCGAATTCGTCATACAGCTGGACGAATTCCTCGTTCTGGGCCTTCACATCGGCTGCGGAAGGGGTCACCTCGAACACGGCATACTCGATGTCGCGGGTAGCCTTCTGTTTGAAGTTATCCTTGTGGGCGTCGTAGTACTTCTTGATTTCAGCCGAAGAGATGATCACGGTGGAGTCCATCGGGGTGTACATCGTAGGCACCATCACGAAACGGACGGAAGCGGTGGTGTTGTTCTCTTCGATGGCACGCTGCTGCTCCAGGGAGTTCACATAGGAACCGGCGGTAAACAGGGTGTTGTACTTCTCGGTGAAACGCTCGGAACGGACGGCATCCTGCAGATAGTCGCGCAGGAGCACGCCACGGCCGCTCTGGTCGGCGGCTACCTCCTCCATAAAGTCGCGCACGCGGGAAGAGGAGAAGTTGCCGTTTTCATCGGCGAACATGCCAAAGTTGGCAATCACGGGGGATACTTCCTCACCGATGAACAGGTCGATTATTTCCTGCTGACCCACGCGGATACCGGCGGCCTCGAAGGTAGGGATGATCAGATTGGCATCCACCAGGCTGTTCCAGGCGGTTTCACGAACCTGACGCTGGGCCTGCTCGCTGGAAGCGGAGGTACCGGTGAGCATTTCGCGCACCTCGGCGAATTTCTTCACCTCCTGGTCAAATTCAGTATACGTGATGCGTTTTCCATTGATTTTGCCGACATCGTACTTGGTAGAAGCAGACTGGATGGTCTGGATGATGTCGGACGGATTCACAAGGAAGAGTAACAGACCGAAGGCAATGATGAGGGATGCACCAATGCCGAATTTAGTTCTGATGGTCTCAAGAGCTGCCATTTTTGTATTTATTTTTTAATATTTTTCGAAAGTATTCGCTTAAGGGCTGCAAAAATACGAATTTTATTCCAATTTACAAAACAGGCTTTTGTGTGAAGGGCATAGGCCCGATAAAGTTAATGGAATCCACCACTACTTTCGTGCTGTCGTTGTCGATCAGGAATTCGTTGTCGAAAGGATGCATCAGGATGGCATTGCGGGCCATGTCGTCCGAACGCATCCCGTATCCCTGCATGGAACCGGAAGGAGAATACATTTTGATGTAGCAGTCCGTCCAGATTTCCTTCTTTTTCTGGTCCCAGTAGATGGTGTCCGTCTCCATCGTTTCCTGCTTGGGAATGTTGCGGATCACCACGTGCCCGAAAGCCGACCACAGTTCGTCGCCGCCACCCGGGAATTTGTCGTGCCGGGCCTGTTGCGAGTCGATGGTGGTTTCCAGGGAGCCGTCCTCGGCGTAAGCGAACACATGCAACCCCGCCGGAAACAGGTCGAAAGCCACGGTATCGTGTTCGTAAACCTCCATCCTGGGGGCCTCCACGCGCATTTTCAGCCGTCCGTTCTCCGACTGGATGAAAAACATCCCCTCCACCACCTGGAGCGGGGTCACGCTCAGGTCCAGTTTCTCGGCTTCGGACAAATTTCCTTTACACGAAAAAACGACGAAAGCAACCGCCAGCGCGGTTGCCGTCGTCTTAAGTATGGATTTCCCGTTCACTGTCGCCTACTGAACACGTACGGTGGTGGTAGCGGTCATACCACCGCAGGAAACCGTGTAGCTCTGACCCTTGGAGAGGTCGTACATGAAGGCCTCGGAGGCCTCCGGGAAGTAACGGCTGACGCTGGAGATGGAAGCGGAAGCTTCGTCGGCTACGGAAGGATCGGCGGTGCGGGCCTTCTGATAGTAGTCGGTGGCAGCCCAGTAGCGGGCCCACTTGTCCACGGTGTCGCCGCAAGTGGCGGAAGCCCACAGGTTACCCAGGATCATATAAGCCTTACCGGCATAACCGAAGTCCATTTCAACAGCCTTGCGGGCAGCCTCGGCGGCCTTGACGCGCATGCCGTTCTTGTAGCAGAAAGCGGACATCTCATAGTAGTACTGGGCATCCGTTGCATCGTCGGACTCGGGAGCATCGATAGCCTGCTGCAGATAAGCGGCGGCATCGGCATTGTTGTCGCGGGCCGAATTCAGACGGTACAGGGCATAGGCGCTGCGGTAGGAAGGATCCAGCTTGTACATGGCGGTCACAGCCTTCAGGTACAGGTCGTTGGAAGCGCAATCCGGAGCGGAGTTCATCAGCTTCACGATGTTGGAAACCAGGGTCAGGTTCTCAGGATCGGCTTCGAAGCGGGGTCCGAAGATGGCGATCAGGTTCTCGCAGGAAGCCACCTTGCTGTCGGCGAAGATGGACTCGATGGTAGCCTTGGCTTTCAGGTTGTCCTCGGCCTCGGCGTCATTCTTGGCGGTAGCGCCTTCGATGGCGGCGGTCACCTTGTCGTACATGGCGATGACATCGTCGGCCGAAAGCTGATTCTCACGGTACAGGGCGATGGAAGCCTGCAGCAGGTTCACCAGCAGGGAACCGTTGGTCTTGGAACCGAGCTCATCCACGATCGGAGTCAGGTTCTCGTACAGATAAGCGGGTTTGGAACCACGGAAGTTGATGATATACTGGCCCTTGTTGTTCAGAATATCCACGCGCTTCTTGGGATAGGCGGCCATACGCTGATCCTGGAGGGTCAGGATGGTGTCCACAATCGCTTCACGGGCGGCGGCGTCCTTGGTCTGGTTGTACAAACGGTTCATCAGCGTGGTACCGTGGATGAACATATTCTGAGAAGCCTGGGGAGGGCACAGGGCATAGGCCCGGCGCCAGTTCGGCAGGGCAGAGTCATAGTTCTTCTGCTTGAAGTACTCCTGATAGTAGGACAGGTACTTAATGCATTCTGCACTGTCAGCGCCATACTTGCCTTTCTTTCCCTGAGCAGAGGCGGTCTGTCCGGAGAAAACGGCCAAAACGGCGAAGAAGATGAGAGCTAACTTTTTCATATCTACAGTTTTAAATTATTAATTTTCAATTTCCGTACCATTATTCGTATGGACGCTTCTGGAACCAGATGTCATACACGTTGAATCCCAGGCTGAATCCCATATAGTTTTCTTTCAGCTGTGAAGCGGAAAGACCCCTGCGGCCGAAGTCCAGGCCGACGGTGATGCCGTTGTATCCGCGGAAAACGGGAAGGGTCATACCCAGCGTCAATCCCACTGCATTCACATGCGCACCGTCCACCGTAAAATAGGACTGGTCGAAGTAAGCGCCCACCCGGTAGGTGCAGCGGCGCATGTAATAGCGGATATCGTTCCGGTTGGGCGTGAATTCCACACCGGCGCGGAAAGCCTGTCCAATCGAAGGGGCAAATACCGACTGTCCCACGTTGGAGAATCCCCTTACCTGGTCCATTCCGCTGCGGGACCAGTCCGTGCGGGAGTAATCGACTTCGACCAGGAAACTGTCGGCCTTGCGGTAACTCAGACCCACGGACAGTTCATCGCCCATGGAAAGATTGCTTTCGCCCAGCAGGGTGGTCACCCGGTCGCGGGCGTAGGAACCCAGTTCCCGGTAATGGATGCTGTAGCCGGTGATCTTGGTCGAAAGCTGATACGTGGCACCCAGGGTAATGAAAGAGGACTTTCCGACGGGCTGTTCGTATTGCAGACCGAATTTGGCCGACATATTATATACCTGCAGGGAGTCTCCGGATGCGGCATTCAGGTATGAATCGTCTTCGTACACATCGGACGCCTTCTTGTTGATGTTGCCGAAGTCATAGTTGAACTGGGCACCCAGGGACAGACGGTCCCAGAAGGTAACGGCCGCGGCGCCACATGGGGAAGGAAATCACCACGTCGTTCAGGTTCACTGTGGTATTCAGGGCCTTCTTGCTGTCTTCCGAAAAATAAGCCGTACGGCCCGCCAGGCCCATATTGGCCATAAAGGAGAGGGAGTCACGGGCGGTGACGGAAGCCGGGTTCAGCGTATTGATGAAGCGATGGCTGCGCGCAGCGACGCCAACGCCGCCCATACCTCTGTTCCAGGCAGTTCCGCCCGGATGAAGCATACCGGGGCCGAATACGGAATAAGGGGAATAACCACTGTACGTTCCGTCCGTCTGGGCCTGTGCAGCCCAAGCGGAAAGGAAGAGGATCACAGCAGCTATCCACCTATATCTCAAACTTCTGCGCATACTCGTCAGCCATTAACGCCAACCCCATCAAAACGAGGTTACAAATTGCAAATATCGAACTTTTCATCCGTTTTGCAAAATAATTCGCGTCGCCGCCGGTGAACACGGCGATATTCTCCGGATGAAGATTCAGGTAGCCCTCAATTTCAAATATGATGCCTGAAATGACGCCGCTCTCGATGGAGGAGGTTTCCGACAGGCCCAGCAGCTCCGTATCGTCGGGGATATTCACCAGGGGAAGGGACCGGGAATAACGGCTGAGCGCCTTGAAGCGCGTACGGCAGCCCAGGGAAAGGTTTCCGCCCCGGTACAGGCCGTCTTCGCCGATGAAATCCACGGAAAGGGTGGTGCCGAAATCCACGATGGTACAGCCACGGCCCTTGAACAGGTAGCGGGCGGCCAGGATGGAGGCGGCGCGGTCATAGGAAAGATAGGCCGGAATTCCATGTCCCACCAGCTGCTCCCGATGATTACCGTCCAGCAGAAGCAGATGGCTGCACTCCCCTTCCAGGGTAAGGGTATCGGCCTCAGATAGGGGGTAGACAGAGGAAACCACCATCACGAAAGGCTTCTCCTTGCGGGTAATGGACAGGATGAAGTCCAGAAACTTCTCGCCCTGATAACGGAAGGTCTTTCCCAAGGTCATCCGTTCCGACCAGGCAGCCTTGAGGGCTGTATTTCCTATTTCTACCAATAAGTTTGACATAGCTTGCAAAAGTAAGAATTATTGCAGTCTTTTCAAAATATCCAGGGCCTTACGGAGGGAATCCACCCCTCGGGTGACGGTCCTGAGGCGGCCGTTGTCCTGGTTCATCTTGTACAGGTCCGGATGGGCCCCTACCTTCTGCAGGATGGTATCGAACTGTTTGGACTGATAGAAGGGCGACATCGGATTGTTCACAAAGAACATAATCTGCATTCCGTTCTTGACGATAATCTTCTCAAAACCCATCGCAGCCCCTGCATTCCGGATTTTTACTACGTACAGCAGGTTTTCCACTTCTGCGGGAAGCGCTCCGAAACGGTCCTGGACCTGTTGGGCCAGGCGGTCGATTTCGCGGTCGTCGGTCAGGGCGTCCAGCATCTTGTAGATGCGGATCTTTTCGGCGGTGATGTCGATGTAATCGTCGGGAATGAACGCCGGCTTGTCCGTTTCGATGGTGCAGTCGTCCACGTACCTTTCCCCACCACGGCGCTGCGTAATACCACTTTCCACGCCCAGTTCCTCCATGGCTTCGGACAGAATCTTCTGATAGGTTTCGTAGCCCATGTCGGAGATGAAACCGCTCTGTTCGGCCCCCAGCAGGTTGCCGGCGCCGCGGATGTCCAGGTCCTGCATGGCGATATTGAAGCCGCTGCCCAGGTCCGAAAACTCCTCGATGGCCCGAAGCCTCCTCCTGGCATCCTCGGTGATGGAAATGAGCGGCGGAACAATCAGGTAGCAGAAAGCCTTCTTGTTGGAGCGTCCCACGCGGCCCCGCAGCTGGTGCAGGTCACTGAGGCCAATATTCTGCGCCTGGTTCACCAGGATGGTATTGGCATTGGGGATGTCCAGGCCATTTTCGATGATGGTGGTACATAGCAGCAGGTCGTAATCTCCCCTGATAAAAGAGAGCATCTTGTCCTCCAGCTGTTTAGCTTCCATCTGTCCGTGCGCCACACATATCTTCATATCCGGAACCAGCCGGTGCAGGATTTCGCTGATGGCGGCCAATTCCTCCACTTTGTTGTGCAGGAAGAAGATTTGTCCGCCCCGGTTCAGTTCGTAATTGATGATACTCTTGATATCGGCCTCGTTGAAGAGGATGATTTCCGTCTGGATGGGAATGCGGTTGGGCGGAGGGGTCTGGATAATGGACAGGTCGCGCGCGCCCAGCAGGGAAAACTGCAGGGTACGGGGAATGGGGGTGGCGGTGAGCGTGAGGGTATCCACCGAGGCCTTGAGATGGCGCAGTTTTTCCTTGGCCGATACGCCGAATTTCTGCTCCTCGTCAATGATCAGCAGGCCTAAATCCTTGAATTCGAAGCCATCGCCCAGAATTTTGTGCGTACCAATCAGGATGTCGATACTCCCCTCTTTCAGGCGCTTTTTGATGTCGGTAATCTGTTTGGCCGTGCGCAGGCGGCTCACATATTCTACATTGCAGGGCAAATTCTGCAGGCGGGAGGTAAAGGTTTCAAAATGCTGGAGCGAAAGGATGGTGGTGGGCACCAGAACGGCCACCTGCTTGGAATCGCAAACGGCCTTGAAGGCAGCCCGGATGGCAATTTCCGTCTTGCCGAAGCCAACATCGCCACAGATGAGGCGGTCCATCGGGCAACTGTCCTCCATATCCTGTTTCACCGCCTGGGTGGCTCTTTCCTGATCCGGCGTATCCTCATACATGAAGGAGGATTCCAATTCTTCCTGCAGGTAGGTATCGGCCGAAAAAGCAAAACCCTTGGACGAGCGCCGGCGGGCATAGAGTTGGATCAGTTCCTTGGCGATGTCCTTGACGCGGGACTTGGCGGCCGATTTCAGGTTGCTCCAGGTCTTGGAACCCAGTTTGTTGATTTTGGGCGCCTCCCCTTCCTTGGAGCGGAAACGGGAAATCTTATGCAGCGAATGCACCGAGACGAAGACGACGTCCCCGCCGTGATACATCAGCTTCACCACTTCATGCACGCGGCCATAATCGTCCTTCATCTTCACCAGGCCGCCGAAAACCCCGACGCCGTGGTCGATATGCACCACATAATCTCCCAGATTGAAGGAACTTAAGTCGTTGATGGTGAGTTGTTCCGACTTTTCCACCGTCCGGCGCATCCGTACGCGGTGGAAGCGGTCGAAAATTTCATGGTCCGTGTACCAGCACTGCTTGTCATCATGGTCGATGAAGCCGGCATGGATGTTCTTTCCCTTTACGAATTCCGGCAGCAGTGCATGGTTGTCCTGCAGCATGATGGACCGCAGGCGTTCCAGCTGGCTTTCCTTTTCGCCGAAAATATAGACTTTGTAACGCTGTTCCAGGCGGGAACGGATATCGGCAATCAGCAGTTCGAAATTCTTGTTGAAAACCGGCTGCGGCGCAATGTTGAAGCGGATCTGGGGTACATCCTGCCGAAGCAGCGGCACGTCCAGATAGACCCTTTTCAAGGTCTGTATTTCCTGGAAGAAGCCTTTGTCCCTGTACATATCGGAGGAATCCAGCCAGACCACCGTCTGTTTCGGCAGCAGGCCGATGAGACTTTCACCTTCCTCCTCGGATGCCTCCCGGGCGGCAATGTCAGGATAGATTTCGGCTTTTTCCATCTTTTCCACCGACAGCTGGGTATTGCAGTCGAAAGTATGGATTTTATCGACTTCGTTCCCGAAAAAACTGACGCGATAGGGTTTTTCCAGCGAATAGGAGAAAATGTCGATAACGGCGCCGCGCATGGCGAACTGCCCTGGGGCTGATACGAAGTCCACCTTTTCGAAACCTTCCTCCTGTAACTTCTGGCGCAGGTTTTCATGGGGAAGATGGTCCCCGACGCTGATAGTAAAGACGGCGTCGGAGAGTTTCCGAACGGAGGGAATCCTTTCTTCGACCGCTTCAGGATAGGTAACGATGAACAGTTTCTCAGGACCTTTCCACTGCATCAACGCGCCGATGGCCGCCGTCCGCTGGACGCCCAGGGATGATTTGTAATTGCTGCGTTCGACGCTTTTCCCGGATTCGGGCAGGAAGAAGACGCAGTCCCCTTCTACCATATTATATAGATCGGCCGCACAATACTCCGCAGCCTCGCGGTTGGGAAGGATTACAAAATGAACGCCTTCCGTGGCCACCTGGGAAAGCACGGCCCAGCGGGCGGACAGGAAGAGCCCGCCGCAGAACGTTTCGTCCGAAGATGAAAGGCGGTCCCGCAGCAGTGAAGTTGCCTGAGTACTTATTAACATTTACCCTATTTTCCTTGTTGAAAACCTGTTGATAACCCTGTTTATATACCTGTTAATAACACAGGCGGGACAGGGTCCCTGCAGCCATCCACTTCCCATCAACAGCTTTTCAAAGGTTTTTCCACAGTTATTTACCTTCTTAAAATAGTGGTTATCAGTTACTTATTCAAAGTTATCAACAAATGAACAAGCGTATAAAAACCATTATTTCTTAAAAATAAAAACTATATTTGTATCTGAATTGATCAAAACGCCATGAACGATTTTAATCCGCACGATACAATCGAGCGCAAAGATAGTGAATTAGATGGAATTATCCGCCCGCAGGGTCTGGATGATTTTACCGGCCAGAAAGAAATCGTTTCTAACCTTTCCATTTATATAAAGGCCGCCAAGCTGCGCGGCGAGGCCCTGGACCATGTGCTTTTCCACGGCCCTCCCGGTCTGGGAAAGACCACGCTGGCGCATATCATCGCCAACGAGATGGGGGTGAACATGAAGGTGACCTCGGGCCCGGTGCTGGACAAGCCCGGAGACCTGGCGGGCCTGCTCACTTCCCTGGAGCAGGGAGATGTCCTGTTTATCGACGAAATTCACCGCCTGTCCCCCGAAGTGGAGGAATATCTGTATTCGGCGATGGAGGATTATGTGATCGATATCATGATCGACAAGGGGCCTGGTGCCCGTTCGGTGCGGATTTCCCTGAATCCCTTTACCCTGGTGGGCGCGACGACGCGAAGCGGCCTCCTGACGGCTCCCCTGCGGGATCGTTTCGGCATTAACTGCGCCCTGGAGTATTATGATACCGATGACCTGAAGCGGATTGTCCTTCGCAGTGCGCGCATCCTCCAGCTGGAAATTGACGACGATGCCGCTTTTGAGATTGCCCTCCGCAGCCGGGGAACGGCCCGTATCGCCAATGCCCTCCTGAAGCGGGTACGGGACTTTGCCCAAGTCCTTGGTGACGGACGTATCAATTTGGAAATCACGCGTTTTGCCCTGAATAAGCTGAAGATTGACAAGCGGGGACTGGATGCCATCGACAATAAGATTCTGCGTACCCTGATCATTACCTTCAAAGGTGGACCGGTGGGTATCGGGACCCTGGCCACTTCGGTGAGCGAGGATGCCGGCACGCTGGAAGAGGTGTACGAGCCTTTCCTGATCAAGGAAGGATTCCTGATCCGCACGCAGCGGGGCCGCGTGGCCACCGAATTGGCCTATCAGCATCTGGGGATGGAGGCCTATCTGGCCCAGCGAAAATACAATCCGGACGAGAGTGGATCACTGTTTTGAATAAAAAGTGATAATTTATTCCGGAAAAATGCTTACTTTTGTGAATTGAGCGAAGCGAAGGAGAGAATCTTATTACCTTATAATTAATTATATGTCAGATCCAAAATTGATTTCCAAGATTCCGGACGGACCGCTGAAAGACAAATGGTCCAAGCGCAAGGCTGAAATCCGGATTGTTTCTCCGAACAACAAGCGGAAACTGGAAGTGATTGTGGTGGGTACCGGTCTTGGCGGTGCATCCGCAGCTGCCTCTTTGGGCGAGATGGGATACAATGTGAAGATCTTCTGCATCAGCGACTCCCCCCGTCGTGCACACTCCATCGCTGCACAGGGTGGTATCAACGCTGCCAAGAACTACCAGAACGACAATGACTCCGTGTACCGTCTGTTCTACGACACCATCAAGGGTGGTGACTATCGTTCCCGCGAAGCCAACGTGTATCGTCTGGCCGAAGTGAGCGCCTCCATCATCGATCAGTGCGTAGCCCAGGGTGTACCTTTCGCCCGTGAGTACGGTGGCTATCTGGCCAACCGTTCCTTCGGTGGCGTGCAGGTGAGCCGTACTTTCTATGCCCGCGGACAAACCGGTCAGCAGCTGCTGCTGGGTGCCTACGCTTCCCTGAACAAGGAAATTGCCGCCGGGACTGTCAAGAGCTATCCCCGGCACGAAATGCTGGATTTGGTCATCATCAACGGTGAGGCCAAGGGTATCATCGCCCGTAACCTGGTGACAGGTGAAATCGAACGCTTCGGCGCTCACGCCGTGGTGCTGGCTACCGGTGGTTATGGAAATACCTATTTCCTGAGCACCAACGCCATGAACTCCAACGGTTCCGCCGCCATGCAGGCTTATCGCAAGGGCGCTTTCTTCGCCAACCCCTGCTTTGCCCAGATTCACCCCACTTGTATTCCCGTGCACGGCGACCAGCAGTGCAAACTGACCCTGATGTCCGAGTCCCTGCGTAACGACGGTCGCATCTGGGTGCCCAAGAAGAAGGAAGACGTGATGAAGCTGCGCAAGCACGAAATCAAGCCTTCCCAGATTCCCGAACAGGACCGCGACTACTATCTGGAGCGCCGTTATCCGGCCTTCGGTAACCTGGTTCCCCGTGATGTGGCTTCCCGCGCCGCCAAGGAGCGTTGCGATGCCGGCTTCGGTGTGAACGAGACCGGTCTGGCCGTGTTCCTGGACTTTGCCGATGCCATCCAGCGCCTGGGTCACCAACGTGTACAGGAGCGTTACGGCAACCTCTTCGACATGTATGAGAAGATCACTTCCTCCTCCCCTTGGGAAGAGCCGATGATGATCTATCCCGCCATCCACTACACCATGGGCGGTCTTTGGGTGGACTATGACCTCCAGACCACCATCCCCGGCCTGTATGCCATCGGTGAGGCCAACTTCTCCGATCACGGCGGTAACCGCCTGGGTGCCAGCGCCCTGATGCAGGGTCTGGCCGACGGTTATTTCGTGCTGCCGTACACCATCGGTGACTATCTGTCCCATAAGTTCTCCGAGCCCAAGACGGATACCAATGCCCCCGAATTCGCAGCTGCCGAAAAAGCTGTGAAGGATCGCATTGCCAAGATCTTTGCCGTGAAGGGTACCGAGACCGTGGACAGCCTGCACAAGAAGCTGGGTCACATTATGTGGGAGTATGTGGGTATGGCCCGCAACGAGGCCGGCCTGAAGAAGGGTATCGAGGAAATCGGCAAACTTCGTCAGGAATTCTGGAAGTCCGTGCGTGTGCCCGGCACCAACGAGGAATTCAACCAGGAACTGGAGAAAGCCCTGCGTCTGGTGGACTTCTTCGATATCGGCGAACTGATGGCCCGCGACGCCCTGAACCGCCGGGAATCCTGCGGTGGCCATTTCCGCGAGGAGATGCAGACCGAGGAAGGCGAAACCAAGCGTGACGACGAGAACTTCATGTACGTAGCCGCCTGGGAGTACAAGGGTGAAGGTCAGGAGCCTGAACTGCACAAGGAACCGCTGAAGTACGAAAACATCAAGATTGCAACCCGTAACTATAAAGACTAATCCCGATTATGGAATATAATGTGAAAGTATGGCGTCAGAAGAACGCCAAAGCTAAAGGCCATTTCGAGACCTACCACGTTACGGATGTGGAGGAAGATGCTTCGTTCCTCGAAATGCTGGATATCCTGAATGATCAGCTCATTCGCAAAGGCATCGAGCCCATCGCCTTCGACCACGACTGCCGTGAAGGTATCTGCGGAGCCTGCTCCCTGTACGTTGACGGCCGCGCCCATGGCCCGGACGATCAGGTTACTACCTGCCAGCTGTTCATGCGTCATTTCAAACCCGGCGCTACCATTACCGTGGAACCCTGGCGCAGCGGCGCTTTCCCGGTGATCAAGGACCTGGTGGTGGATCGTGGTGCCTTCGACAAGATTATGCAGGCCGGCGGCTTTGTGACCGTCCGCACCGGTAGTGCCCAGGACGGCAATACCCTGCTGATTCCGCACGATACTGCCGAACTGTCCATGGATGCAGCTGCCTGTATCGGTTGCGGCGCTTGCGTAGCTACTTGTAAGAACGGTTCCGCGATGCTGTTCGTGGCCGCCCGCGTCAGTTCGCTGGCTCTTCTGCCGCAAGGCAAACCGGAGGCTGCCCGCCGCGCCCGCGCCATGGTGGCCAAGATGGACGAACTGGGCTTCGGTAACTGCACCAACACCCGCGCCTGCGAGATGGAATGCCCGAAACACGTCACCATCGACCATATTGCCCGCCTGAACCGCGAATACCTGAAGGCAAGATTCAGCGAGTAATTTCGTTATATAGCATGAATGGGCCGGAAATTCTTCCGGCCTTTTTTGTATTTATTAGAAAAGTGATTACATTTGCAAAAAAGATATCACTTATGGAAACGATTACAAGAGAACAGACTGTCATTCGGTTTAGAAAGGAAATACTGAACAGGGCCCGTTTTAAGGCAAAGCAGAATAATATGTCTCTGAACGCGTATTTGGAAGAGATTGTAGAAGAGGCAGTTAAGCCGAGAATTCCCAAATTGCCGAAGGATTTTAAGATTGATCCCGAAATTGAAGCTTTATCAGGAATGATCCCGGCTCCTACCAAAGAAATGCTGGAAGCCGACGACAGACTTGCGTATATAATAAATAAAGGAATGTAGTCATGATACGCGTTTTCCTTGATACCAATGTACTGATGGACTGGATATCCGAAGAACGTCCTGGAAATCAAATAGCAAAGACAATTGTTTCAGCAGCTGCGGATAAAAAGATATCCATCATTGTAAGTACGCAAAGTTTGATAGATGCTGCCTATTCATTCCGGAAATCCGCTTTATCCTTTGATAAATTCGAGAAATACATAGCCTATTTACATAAACATGCGAAAATAATAGGTATCGATGAGATAGATCTGTTATGGGCCATCTCTCACCATTCCGGAGATTTTGAGGACGACATGCAGTATGCTTCGGCCTATAATGCCGTCTGCGATTATTTTATCACGCGGGACAAAGAATTACTGAAACTGAACGATCCCTTCTGCCCCATGACGGTGATGAAGCCGGACGATTTTGTGGCTGCTATGAAAGCGGAATAACGCTAAAAATGCCCTACAATATTGCAGAATAGCGATTTATAATATTAAATAATTATTTTAATTTCGAATTATAATTATAGAGAGTAAATATCTTCATAATTGTAATCAAAACACGGCTCTATATGCATTTAAAACGATTTAAGTATCTGTAAATCGTTAACATATTGCATATTCTAAGCCTTTCGGGTATTTGCAAATTTGAAAATGTTTTTTCATCTTTGCACCCAAACTCCGTATTGTGAACGGACTTGTAGTAGTGTATTCGATGCAGAAATCAATTTTGTATCAATATTTATGTTTAACTAAATTTTCATGCTTATGAAAAATCTAAAGCTGTTCTTTCTGTGTGTAGCAGCCCTCCTTCCGATGGTGTTGAACGCACAGAACAGACGGATTTCCGGTACTGTCACCGATCAAGCAGGTGATCCGCTGCCCGGAGTATCCGTATTCATCGAAGGAACGCGTGTGGGTACTGTGACCGATACCAAAGGTCAGTACAACATTCTCCTTCGTGATGGAGACGCTCTGCATTTCTCCTTCTTTGGCATGCGCAACGTGGTGGTTAAAATCAATAACCAGTCCACGATTGACGTTGTTATGGAAGAAGATACCATCGGCCTGGACGAAGTCGTGATTACGGCTACGGGTATGACCCGTCAGGAAAAGACCCTTGGTTATGCGTCTACCACCGTTCGTGCCGACGAAATCGTGAAGGGTCACGCCGCCGACGCTCTTTCCGGTCTGTCCGGTAAGGTTGCTGGTGTGCAGATTTCCTCCGCTGGTGGCACCGGTACCTCTCAGAAGGTTATCGTCCGTGGTTACTCCTCCTTCTCCAGCAACTCTCCGTTGTATGTGATTGATGGTGTTCCGATGTCCAACAGCACCATGGGTTATCAGGGTCTGAACAACTCCATCGACTTTGGTAACCAGGCTGCCGATATCAACCCGGAAGACATTGAGAGCATTACCGTTCTGAAGGGTGCCTCTGCTACGGCTCTCTACGGTTCCCGTGCCGGTAATGGTGCCATCATCATCACCACCAAGCGCGGTGAGCAGAACGAGGCCGTGAAGGTGACCTACGACGGTTCCTTTCAGGTGAGCAGCGTGCTCCGTATCCCGAACCTCCAGAATAAGTTCGGTCAGGGCTGGTTCTACTCCTATGACGGTTATGTGTTTGACAACTATTCTCCCACTGAGAACGGTTCCTGGGGTAACATTCTGGACGGTCGTGATGTGATCTGGCGTCCGGGTGCTGCCGAGCAGGGTTACAACCCCGGCAACTACGACGATGTCTATGACAACCCCGAGTACCACACCTCCTTCTCTTATAAGGACAAATCCCTGAAGAATTTCTACACCACCGGTTTCGAAGCCAACAACACCGTTACCATTCAGGGCGGTAGCCGCACCACCGGTTTTGTAGCTTCTTATGGTAACATCTATTCCGATGGTATCCTTCCCGGAAGCGACGACTACTACAAACGTCACAACTTCTCTTTCCGTGGTAACACCAAGATTCTGGATGGTCTTGCCTGGTTGAACTACAGCGTCAACTATATCCGCAAGGATGTCCGTAATTCCATGACCGGTCAGGGCGGTAGCGGTTCCACCATTTACCAGGATATTCTCCAGTATCCGGCGAACATCGACTATGCCGACCTCAAGGACTGGCACAGCGTGCTGAACAACGCTGACAACTTCTATACTCCTTACGCCCAGAACCCCTGGTGGACCCTGGACAACAACTATTCCACTTATAGTGACGACCGTATTTTCGGTAGCGCCGAATTCGGTCTGCAGATCATTAAGGGTTTGCAGTTCATCGCCCGTGGCGGTCTGGATGTGACCAACTTCATCCGTAAAGACTTCAACAACATCTGGACCTTCAACCCTGGTTCCTACGCTGCCGGCGAAGGTGCTTCCGTTGAAAATGGTAATTATTACGAAGTAGCCCAGCGTTCCGCTCAGATGGATGGTAACCTCCTCCTGAATGCCGACTATAAGCTTGGTAACGATTTCTCCATCCACGGTGTAGCCGGTGTCAACGCCAACCAGCGTTCCGCTTCTGCCGTTTCCGGTAACATTGACGGTATAGCCGTTTCCGGTTGGGCCAGCTTTTCCAACACCAGCGGTGCTACGCCTACTGCCGCTTCTTCTACCTCCATGCGTCGTCTGGTAGGTGTTTATGCCCAGGCCGACCTCGGCTGGCGTGATGCCATCTATCTCACCCTGTCCGCCCGTAACGACTGGTCTTCCACCCTGCCCATCGACAAGAATTCCTATTTCTACTGGGGTGCCAATGCTTCCGTGATCCTGACCGACCTGTTCGACATCAAGAGCGATGTACTGAACTTCCTCAAGATCCGTGGCGGTTACGGTAAGACCGGTAGCGATGCTCCTACTTATTACACCTCCAGCTACTATGCTTTGGCTTCCGCCAGCGGTGGCTTCGGTTCCCTGACCTTCCCGCTGAACAGCTTCGTCGGTCTGACCAAGAGCACTCGTATTCCTTCTCTGGACCTGAAACCTGAAATTTCCACGGAAGCTGAAGTGGGTATCGATGTCCGTCTGTTCCAGAACCGCGTGAACCTGGACTTCGCTTACTATAACAAGCTCACCGAGAACCAGATCGTTTCCGCTACCCTGGCTCCCGAGTCCGGTTACACCTCCGCTGTCCGCAACGTTGGTAAGATCCGCAACCGCGGTTTCGAACTGGCCATGGGCTTCGTTCCCATCCGCACCAAGGACTTCGAATGGAACATCGGTTACACCTTCTCCCAGAACACCAACATTGTTGAAGAACTGTGGGACGATGTGAAAGAGTATTCCATCTATGGTCTGTCCAGCGGTCCTCAGCTGAAAGCCATTGTCGGCGAGTCCGTCGGTACCTGGGTTGACTACAAGATCAGCACCGTGCAGGACGAGAACAGCCCTTACTATGGTTATACCATCGTCAACGCTACCACTGGTCTGCCTACCTACGACAATACCGAATATGAGACCCTTGGCAAGGCCGACGCCGACTTCACCATGGGCTTCAACACCAGCCTCCGCTACAAGAACTTCAGCTTCAGCGCCAGCCTGGACTATCGTCACGGTGGTCTGATGTATTCCGCTACCAAGGGTATCGTCCTTTTCAACGGTAACGCCGAAGAAACCATGTACAACATGCGTGATCCTTGGGTGTGGCCGCACTCCGTGTACCAGACGGGTAAGGATGCCGCAGGCAATCCGGTCTATACCGAAAACAACCTGCCTTGTAACTCTTATTACGACATCAACGGTGCCTGGTATCCCAACTACAACTATGTCCGTTATCGTGACGAACTCCTGGACAAGACCTACGTGAAACTGCGTGAAGTGACTGCTTCCTACCGTTTCCCCACCAAGTGGTTCGACAACATTAGGTGGCTCTCCACCATCGAGTTCGGCGTATTTGGTCGTAACCTCCTGATGTGGACTCCCAAGCAGGGTCTCATCGATCCGGATATGACCAACTATGGTAACGACCTTACTTCCCTCTACGGCGAATACTATTCCGCTCCTTCTACCCGCAACATCGGTTGCAACATCAAGATTGTATTCTAATCAGAAAGGAGGTTATTATTATGAAAAAATTCTTTACCATTCTTGCACTTGGCGCGGTTCTTTTTACCACGAGCTGCAAAAAATGGTTGGATATCAATACCAACCCCAACTACATCGCAGACGCCGAAATGTCGATGCTGATGCCTACCATCCAGCTGTCCGCTGCTGAGAAGCTGGGCTACGACATTTCCCTCTACACCTCTTTCTGGTCCCAGTATGTGATTCAGTGCAGCACGACCAACCAGTACTACACTGTGATGACCTATGACGTGACCAACTCTACCTTCACAAGCCCCTGGTCTTTCTACTATTCTGTCGTCCTTCCCCGTATCAAGGAAGTGATTGCCAAGGCTGAGGCTGCCGGTAACTCCTCCAACTACATTCTGGAAGCCAAGGCTATGCTGGCTCACTCCCTCTATATGCTCACTTCCCTGTATGACGAGGTTGCCTATACCGAAGGCTATCTGACTGAAAGCCAGACTCCCAAGTTTGACAGCGGTAAGAACATGCAGGCCATCATCATTGCCCTCTGCGAAGAAATCCGTGCCATGGATGCTGACGCTGTGGCCGCTGACGAGGCGATGAACCTGACCGCTTCTGCCGATATGATCTTCGGTGGCGATACCGATGCCTGGTTCCAGTTCGTGAACACCCTCTATCTGAAGGTGCTGATGCGCGAATTCGACACCAACAAGGCTAAGATCCAGGCTCTGCTGGCCGAGAATAATTTCCTTGAGGCGGATGCCGCTTTTGCCAACTTCGATGATCAGGCCGACAAGTCCAATCCCCTGTACGAGAGCGACCGTCGTCAGCTGAACACCACCAACAACATCCGCTGCTGCAGCGATGTTCTGAATGTGCTCAGCGCCGACGACCCCCGTCTGTATTACTTCTATGACAACAATCCCGGTGGTGTGGTTACCGGTGGTGCCTACGGTGTTGCCGCCGATCCTACCGAGACCAGCCGTCTGGCCCTCTATGCTACCGAGCCCGTGTACTTCAGCACCGTTGACGAGGCTGAATTCCTGAAGGCTGAGGCTTATGCCCGCCTGAACGATGCCGCTAACGCCAAGGCCTGCTACGACGCCGCCCTTGCTGCCGCTTTTGCCCGCGTTGGTCTGGGTGCAGCCGCCGCTGCCTTCATTGACGGCGACTATGCTTTCGCTGCCAGCACCTCTGAGGCCATGGTCGAGCAGATCATCATCCAGAAGTGGGCTTCCAACGTGCACGGTCTTCCTTGGGAAGGTTGGTTCGATATGAACCGCACCGGATATCCCTCTCGTGGTACCACCATCACTGATAGCCATGGTGTGCTGTCCGACGGTTATCCCATGCGATTCATCTATTCCAAGACTTCTTCGGATTACAACCCGAATTCTCCCACTCCGGTAGATGTGAATGTCAAAATGTGGTGGCAGAAATAAAAATTGATTGATTATGAAGACAATTTTCAAACTTACAGCCCTTGTCGCTGCTCTTGCCTTCGTGTTCTCCTGCGAGACCTATAAGGTAAAAGAACCCGATATGACCGCTATCAACAAGGTGGATGGTAAGTATATGGCTTTTGCCACCCCTGCCGGTGAAGCCGAGGCTTCGACAATCTTTGCCATTGTCATTACCAATACCACCGACGATGCTGCTGATGCCGGTTGGATTACCATCACCGATATGGATTATTCCTACTGCCACTGGCAGCGTCTGTTCGCCGTCCGTTTTCACATTGACGTGGATGCCAACGCCCAGACTTTCCAGGCTGCTAACGTCCAGGTAGTTGAACCCAGAACCTCCTGGAATCCTTATTATGAGAGCGCGGCTGGTAACGGTTCCATGTACACCGCCACCTATCAGTGGCCTGCCAACTTCAACCAGACGACCACCGCTTCCATTTCCAATGGTAAGGTTGTTACCAACGGCGTGACCACGCCTTCCGGTTACAAGGCCGATTCCATCGAATTCGACTACACCCTCAACTATTCCGACGGTTCTTCCGAGACCTATTCTGTGAAGGGTCAGAAGAAGACCGGTTGGGCTGAGGATGCAGAAGAATACGAAACCTGGATTGCTGAGCAGGGTTGGTGGTAGTAGTTACCTACCCTACCATAGGAAGTTATTGAAAGGATATCTTCCTGCATGAATCTCCGCGACGATCTTGTAAAGGTCGTTGCGGAGTTTTTCTATACCGATTTTCTCCCGGGCCGAGATGAAGATACAGGGGGTCTTTTCCTCTGCAATCCAGCTGTTTTTCAGCTCTTCCAGGGTCCTGTTAACCGGCTGCTTGGGCGTGAGCGAGAATTCGTCGTAGGGCTCGTAGGTATAGGCGTCCACCTTGTTGAAAACCACGTAAATGGGCTTTCCTTCGGCGCCGATGTCCCGGAGGGTCTGTTCCACCACCTGCATCTGCTCTTCGAAATCCGGATGGGAGATGTCCACCACATGCACCAGGACATCCGCTTCGCGGACCTCGTCCAGGGTGCTTTTGAAGGCTTCCACCAGCTGGGTGGGCAGTTTCCGGATGAAGCCGACGGTATCGCTCAGGAGGAACGGCACGTTCTCGATGACGACCTTCCGTACGGTGGTATCCAGCGTAGCAAAGAGTTTATTCTCCGCAAACACGTCTGATTTGGCCAACAGATTCATCAAAGTGCTCTTCCCTACATTGGTATACCCTACCAGGGCCAAACGCACCAGAGAGCCTCTGTTGCTCCTTTGCGTGGCCATCTGGCGGTCCACCTTCTTCAGGTCTTCTTTCAGCTTGGAAATGCGCTGCTTGACGATACGGCGGTCAATCTCGATCTGGGTCTCACCCATACCGCCGCGGGTGCCCATACCGCCCCGTTGCCGTTCCAGGTGGGTCCACATACCGGCCAGGCGGGGCAGCATATAGTTGTAATGCGCCAGTTCCACCTGCATTTTGGCATAGGAAGTCTTGGCCCGCTGGGCAAAGATTTCCAGAATCAGGCTGGTCCGGTCGATGACATCCGAACAGGCAATCACCTTTTCGATGTTGCGCTGCTGCATCCCCGTGAGTTCATCGTCGAAGATGACGTACTCAATCTCGTTCTCCTGGCAGTATTCCTTGATTTCTTCCAGCTTTCCCGGTCCGATGTAGGTGGCCTTGTCCGGCCGGTCCAGGCGCTGGGTGAACTTCTTGTCCCCCAGCGCACCGGCGGTTTCGGCCAGAAACTGCAATTCGTCCAGGTACTCCTGTACCTTGCGCTCCCCTCCCTTCTCCAGGATGACGCCGACAAAAACGGCTTTATTGGTTTTAAATTCGCTCATCTATTCAAAATAACGCAGGGTTCGGAGCATCTCAAAGATCATATCGACATACTTGGACGAGGTATGGTCCCAGGTGAAGCCCAGGCGGTACAGTACCTGCATGGTGTATACCGTGGAGGCCAGGGTTTCCACGCCTTCGGTTTCTGCGTTGGACTGCTGGTAAGCCACCAGCGGGGCCATAATGCGGGTCTTGGCCGGGTTGGCGTTGGCTTCGTCCACGCGGCGTGCGAATTCTTCCATTTCCACGTATTCCAGCGGCTGTCCGTCAATCTTCTCCAGGCGGGTGAAGATATCGTCCATAGGGATGATATGGTTGTTGGAAACGTTGAATACGCAGTTCTCCAGCGGTGTGGTGGCCAGCAGGACCATAGCCTGGGCCGACTGGTCAATGGGCGAGAACTCCATCTGTCCTTCCAGCATCTGGAACGGGCAGGCACCCAGCATCTTGAGGGCCTTGAGACGGCCCATAGAGGCATTGGCGTTGAGGTTCACCTGGAATTCTCCGTCCTGGGCGCGGGGCGACAGGTTGCCGGCGCGCAGGATCTTGGCCTTGAGCTTTCCGTGGACCATATGCTCCAGGATGTGCCTTTCGGCCAGGAACTTGGAATGGACATACTGGTTGTCGGTGAGCTGGCCAAAGAAGAGCATCTGCTCCGTGAGGGTGTCCGGAACGTTGCCCGGAGTAAGGCCGCCCACGCTTTCGGTGGATACGTGTACCAGGTAGGCATCGTTCTTTTCGCAGAGTTCCACAAGGTTCTTGACACCGCCGTAGTTGATGTCCTCAATGTCCGTTCCCTTGGAGAAGTGCTTCACGTTGGCGGCGCAGTTGAACACCATATCGATGTTCTCCAGCGGAGCCAGGGTCTCGGGCTGGGTGATGTCTCCGGCTACGGGCTTTATGCGCGTTCCAAAGAGGCTGCGGTAGTCTTTGTCAAAGTAGTACACCATCATTTCCTTGAGGCGGCGTTCCGGGGTCAGGGAGCCCTTTTCCCGGAGCAGACACCAGATGGTGGTGTCTGCTCCGGTGGTTTCCAGCAGCTCCTTGAGCACGTGGATGCCCAGGAAGCCGGTGGCGCCGGTGAGGAGGATGTTGCGGCCAAGGCGCAGGCGCTTTCCCTTCAGGAAGGACTCCAGGTTGTTGTGCGAGAGCAGCGTGTCGATGGCCGAATAGTCGTAGTCGGTAATGTTGGCGTCCTGGTCTGCCGGGCCCTGGTTTCCTCCCAGGAAGGCGGCAAGCGTCCGGGCCGAAGGATGGGAGAAGACATCCGAATAGGCAAAATGCAGGCCCTGTTTCTCGGCAGTCACCATTACGTTGGTAACCATCAGGGAAGAGCCTCCCAGGTCGAAGAAGGAATCCGTAGCGCTCACCTTCTCTATGCCCAGAACCTCTCCGAAGATGGCGCAGAGGGCCTTTTCCGTTTCTCCCACGGGGGCGATGTACTCGTCCATAGAGGACGGCGTGGCCTCCGGCAGGGCCTTGCGGTCTACCTTCTGGTTGACGTTGAGCGGGATGGCATCCAGCTGCATCCAGGCGGCGGGAACCATATACGGCGGCTTGCGCTCGCGGATGAAATCTGCTGCTGCCTTGGAGTCAAAGGAGCCTTCGGCCACCACATAAGCGGCCAGGAACTTGCCGCCGGACGGGGCGTCGAAGGCCTGTACGGTCACATCCTTCACGCCCGGGAATTCCTGCAGCACGCTCTCCACTTCCTTCAGTTCGATGCGGAAGCCGCGAATCTTGACCTGGCGGTCTTTTCGACCCACGAACTCGATGTTTCCGTCGGCCCTGAAGCGTACGATGTCTCCGGAACGGTACAGCCGTACACCGGGCTCGTAAGGGTTCTCAATGAAGCTTTCGGCCGTTTTCTCGGGGTTGCCCAGGTATCCCCGGCCCACGCCCGCACCGCCAATGAGCAGTTCTCCGGCGGCACCGACGGGCAGGCGGCGCAGGTTGCGGTCTGCCACATAGAGCTGGACGTTGGTCAGGGGATGGCCGATAGGGATGTTCTCTTCGCGTTCCAGGACGCGGAAGATGGAGGAGAAAATGGTGCATTCCGTGGGGCCGTAGCCGTTGTAGAAGGCATAGGAAGGCGGCGGCATTGAGATAAGCTTTTCACCGCCTACAGACAGGTGTTTGAGGACGGGATTGTCGGGGAAGTTACGGGCATACATCACGCCCACCTGGGTGGTCATAAAGCTGTGCGTAACACCGTTGTCTATCAGGAAGCGGTTCAGGGCTCCGAGGTCGTGCCTTACGTCTTCGGGAATGATGCAGACACAGGCTCCGCTGGTGAGGGCGGGGTACTGGTCCATCATATTGGCATCGAAGCCATAGCTGGCAAAGGCTGCCACCCTGTCTCCGGGCTTCAGCTCATAATAATCCCGGTACCAGGCGCAGAAATTGACCAGGTTGCGCTGCTCCAGCATACAGCCCTTGGGCGTTCCCGTGGAGCCGGAAGTGTACAGCAGGATATACAGGTTTTCCGGCTTGGGCCCGGCTGTGGGCTTGCCTTCCGGCAGGTTGTCCAGTTGGTCTGTGGTGAGGGTGGGACCTTTGTAGTCCCCTACCAGCGGAACCAGTTCTTTATCGGCAATGAGGAGCTTGGCGTGGGAGTCCTGGATCATAAAGTTCAGGCGCTCCGTCGGGTAGGAAGGATCCAGCGGCTGATAGGCGCAGCCGGCCTTCATAGCGGCCAGGGAAGCCTTGGTCATCCAGGCATTGCGGTTAATGAGCACGGCCACCACCTCTTCTTCCTGCAGACCGAAGGTGAGAATTTTGGCGGCCAGGGCGTCGGTGTAGCGGTCCAGCTCCTTGTAGCTGATGGTCTTGCCGTCAAAGAGGACGGCCGGGGCATCCGGCGTGGCCTGGGCCTGTTTGCGGAACAGATCTACCACCGTCTGGCTCAGGTCTACTGGCTGGGCGTAGTTGTTGAATCCGTCCAGCTGCCTGAGACGCTCGCCATCCACAAAGGCCAGCTCCGTGAGCTTCACGTCTTGGCGCATTCCTCTTACCACGCATTCCATTGCGTCGGCGAAGGCCTGGATCAGGGGCTGGGTATACAGGCTGTCGTCATAGGCCAGGGCCAGTTCGGGGGCTTCTTCCGTTCCTTCAATGAAGATGCTAAGCGGGAACTTGGGAGTATCCTGTGTAAGAAGTTCATCTTCAAGCGGTTTCCCGTTGATGGTGTGTTTTTCCACCAGGCCCACCTGGTAGGCCAGCATTACGGCCGGATGGAAGTCAAAGGCCGATGCCACCCGGGCGAAAGGATAGTTCTGGAATGAGAGAGTAGTGGCAAAGTTGCGGTCTGTCTCCCGGAGGAAATCGGGCACCATTTGCTCCCCGACCTCTCCGGAAAGTGGCATCGTGTTGACAAACATTCCAAACGTGTTGGCACAGCGCATATCGCTCCGGCCATTGGCTACGGTGCTCATAAACACTTTCTGCTTGCCGCAGAAGGCACTTACGGTTACGAAGGCGGCACCCAGGAAGTAACTGGCCGGGGAGATGCCCAGTGCGTGGCAGCGCGCCATCACATCGGCCCCGATCTTCTTGCGCAGCCACACCTCGTGGCCCACCTCGTCTTCCTGCGGCTTCTTGTCCGGGATAATTCCCGTTTCTTCTTCCTTGCCGGCCATCTGCTCGGCAAAGAAGGCTTCGGCCTGCCCGAATTCTTCGCTTTCCTGGTAGGCTTTCTGGTCCTTGGCGTAGCGGAAGTAGGTGTAGTCTTCCTTTTCCGGCTCCCGGCCTTCCAGGGCGCCTGTGAGCTGGGCCAGGAAGACGTCGTAGGAGTGGCCGTCAAAGATAAGGTGATGGAAATCGGCCATCAGGCGCAGTTTGCCGGGCGTCTGGACGATGTTGAGCCGGTAGAGCGGTCCTGTGAGGTTGAAGGGCTGCATAAAGGCCTCTTTCAGGGCCTCGTAGTCTTCTTCGTTGCGGAGCTTGACAGACGGGATTTCCGGATCCGGTTTTCCGGGCACCAGATACACTTTCCCGTCCTTCTGCTCCAGCCTTCCGGTGACACCGGGATGGGCTTCCAGAATGGACAGCAGGGACTTTTTAAGGGCCGATACTTCCGTGCCTTCCGGGAAGGTGAGGATGAAGGGCAGGTTGTAGGCAGTGGACGAAGGATTCCGGACGCAGTCCAGGTATAGGCCGGTTTGCTGGAAGGTGAGTTCCTGGGGCTGGTCCTCCGTGCTTTCCTCCTGTTCCTCTTGTTTCTTGTCCTGGGAAAGAAGAATGTCAAGGATGTCATTCTCTATGCTTTGCAGGCTGGCGGTTTTGGCAAAGCTGTTCATGTCCGGCTCCAGGCCGTAGCGTTTGTACAGCTCCGTAGCCAGGCGCAGGGCACCCAGGGACGACAGGCCACTGTAATACAGCAGGTCTGTGAGGCCGAAGCCGCCAATGCCCACGCTCTCCTTGATGATGTCGCTGATTTGCTGTTCCAGCTTGTTGAGCGGCGCCACGTGGGCCTCCGCCT
>CACYHZ010000020.1:35180-35655 GCA_902774345.1 uncultured Bacteroidia bacterium
CGGCGGTTTCTTGCTGGCGATGAAGGCGTCCAGCTCCTGGATGTTGATCTCCTTGGGACTGACGATGTACGCAGCCAGGAACTTGCCGGCACCGGCGCCGGGCTCGTCAAAGGCCTGCACCGTAACGTCTTTAATGTCAGGGAATTCGCGGATGATAGCCTCCACTTCCTTGAGCTCGATGCGGAAGCCGCGGATTTTCACCTGGCCGTCTTTTCGGCCCACGAATTCAATTTTTCCGTCCTCGCGCTCGCGCACAATGTCTCCGGTGCGGTAGGCGGTGCTGTATTTGGGATCGTTGTCAAAGGGGTTCTTCACAAACGCTTCGGCCGTTTTGTCCGGCCGGTTGAGGTAGCCCAGGCCCACCTGGGTTCCGGTGATCCAGAGTTCTCCCGGTTCGCCTTTGGGCACCTGCTTGCCGTCCTTGACGATATATACCTTGATGTCTTTCATCGGCCGGCCGATGGGGATGTTCTCT
>CACYHZ010000021.1 GCA_902774345.1 uncultured Bacteroidia bacterium
CGGAAAAAACTTAAAAAACGCGATATTATGAAAAAAGGAATCCTGACTGTACTGCTTTCAGTCCTCGCCGGCGGCCTAACTGCCTATGGCGTAGTGAAAGCCACTGAACCGCAACCTCAGGGCGAGGCCCTTCCAACCGAAACCTCCGGCGGTGCCGTAGAATACCGGACTGTCAATTTGGCAGACAATGACTATCCCGACTTCACCTATGCGGCAGAAAGCGCCGTGGAAGCCGTGGTCTATGTGGAAGTGACCGTCCAGAGCCGCCAGCAATACCAAAACATCGACCCGTTCTTCCGTTTCTTCTTCGGCGACGATTTCACGCCCCAGTCCCGCGAACAGAAAGGGAGCGGCTCCGGCGTCATCATCCGCCCGGACGGCTACATCGTCACCAACAACCACGTGGTGGCCAATGCAACCCATATCTCCGTTACCCTGAATAACAACGAGCAGTACGACGCGACGGTCGTCGGCACCGATCCCGCCACCGACGTGGCCATCATCAAGGTGGACGCCACCGGCCTTCCCACCATCCCGCTGGGCGACAGCGATGCGCTCCGCCTGGGCGAATGGGTGCTGGCCATCGGCTCCCCGCTGGGCGTCCAGCTGCGCAGTACCATCACTGCCGGCATCGTCAGCGCCAAGGGCCGTTCCATGCCCGATTACTCCGGTGAATTCAAGATTGAATCCTTCATCCAGACCGATGCAGCCGTGAATCCCGGCAACAGCGGCGGCGCCCTGGTGAACAAGAAAGGCGAACTGGTGGGCATCAACACCGCCATCGTCTCCCAGACCGGCTCCTATACCGGTTATTCCTTCGCCGTTCCCGTGAACATCGTCAAACGCGTGGTCGATGACCTCATCGACTATGGCTCCGTCAAGCGCGCTGTCCTGGGCATCTCAATGGGAACCGTGGACAAGAAAATTGCCGACGAAATGAAACTTTCCTCCGTCTCGGGCGTATATATTAACGAGGTTTTGAAAGGAAGCGCCGCCGAAAAGGCCGGACTGCAGAAGAACGATGTGATCATAGCCATTGATGGTCAGAAGATTACAGATGCCTCTTCCGTTCAGGCCAAGGTGGGTGGATACCACCCCGGCGACCAGGCTGACATCGCTTTCATCCGCGACGGACAATCCCGGCACGTAACCGTAGTTTTCCAGGCTGCCTCATCGCAGAACAATGGAGAGGTGGACGCGGAGGGTACTGTCGCTTTCTACGGAGCGCGGCTCAAGGCGGCCAGCCCGGAACAGCTGAAGGCCCTGGGTCTTCGTTCCGGTGTGGAGATTGTCTCCCTGGGTAACGGCAAGATGGCCGATGCCGGCGCCAAGGCCGGTGGTATCATCGCCTATGTGAACGGTGACGCGGTTTCGAAACCCGAAGAAGTGGTAGCCCTGGCCAAGAAAGCCAGCCGTGCCGTTTACATCGAGGGTGTCGATCAGAACGGCCGCACTTTCTACTTTGGCTTCGGCAAGTAGGAAAACCGTAATTAACTAATAATGAGACAACTAAAGATTACAAAGTCCATCACGAACCGCGAAAGCGCGTCTTTGGACAAGTACCTGCAGGAAATCGGCCGCGAAGAGCTGGTGACCCCCGATGAGGAAGTGGAACTGGCCCAGCGGATTCGCAAAGGGGACCAGGAAGCCCTGGAAAAACTCACCCGTGCCAATCTCCGTTTCGTGGTGTCCGTCGCCAAGCAGTACCAGAACCAGGGACTCAGCCTTCCGGACCTGATCAACGAAGGAAACCTGGGCCTGATCAAGGCCGCCGAAAAGTTCGACGAGACCCGTGGCTTCAAGTTCATTTCCTACGCAGTGTGGTGGATTCGTCAAAGCATCCTCCAGGCCCTGGCCGAACAGAGCCGTATCGTGCGTCTGCCGCTGAACCAGGTGGGTTCCCTGAATAAAATCAACAAGGCACTCACCCGTTTCGAACAGGAGAACGAGCGCCAGCCCACGAACGAGGAACTGTCGGAAATGATCGACGTTCCCAAGGACAAGATTTCCGATACCCTGCGGGTGGGCAGCCGCCACGTCAGCGTGGACGCCCCCTTCGTGGAAGGCGAGGACAACAGCCTGCTGGACGTGCTTCCCAATGACGATTCCCCCAGCGCCGACCGCGGACTGGTAAACGAGAGTCTCAATACTGAAATCGAACGGGCCCTGAGCACCCTGACGGACCGTGAACGCGAAATCATCAAGAGCTTCTTCGGCATCGGCTGCCAGGAAATGACCCTGGAAGAGATCGGCGAACGCTTCGGCCTCACCCGTGAGCGTGTGCGCCAGATCAAGGAGAAGGCCATCCGCCGTCTCAAGAGTCCTTCCCGTTCCAAACTTCTTAAGAGCTATCTGGGATGACACCCGAGGTATTCATTCAGCAGCAGGCCGCCAAGGCCGTGCAGGCAATTTATGGAACTGAAGTGGCGGAAACGTCACTTCAGGTTTCTGTTACCCGGAAAGAGTTCGAAGGGGACTACACCCTGGTCACCTTCCCGCTCCTGAAAATCACCCATCAGGCCCCGGATGCCACCGGCAATGCCATCGGCGAGTGGCTGGTGCAAAACGTGAAGGAGATTGCCGCCTTCAACAGCGTCAAAGGCTTCCTGAACCTGTCTTTCTCTCCGGTGTACTGGAACGAGGCCCTGCAGGACATGGCCGGCAATCCGGCTTATGGACAGCTCCCCTCCACGGGCAAGCGGATCATGGTGGAATTCTCCAGCCCCAATACCAATAAGCCCCTGCATCTGGGCCATATCCGCAACAACCTGCTGGGCGACAGCGTTTCCCGCATCCTGAAAGCCTGCGGCAACGACGTCATCAAGGCCACCCTGGTGAACGACCGTGGCGTACACATCTGCAAGAGCATGTACGCCTGGGAGAAGCTCTTCGACGGCGCCACACCCGAGAGCACCGGCAAGAAGGGCGACCACCTGGTGGGCGACTGCTACGTGGCCTATGCAAAATTGGAAAAAGAGCATCCTGAAGTACTGGACGACGTACACAAGATGCTGGTGAAGTGGGAAGAAGGCGATCCCGAGGTTCGCGCCCTCTGGTCCATGATGAACGGCTGGGTATTCAAAGGCTTCGACGAAACGTACAAGGCCCTGGGCATCAGCTTTGACAAGGTAGATCACGAGAGTGAGACCTATCTGCTGGGAAAGGAACTGGTACAGAAAGGCTTGCAGATGGGTGTCTTCGTACAGGACCCCGACGGCAGCGTCTGGTGTGACCTTACCGCCGACGGCCTGGACCGCAAGCTGGTGCTGCGCAGTGACGGCACTTCGGTGTACATCACCCAGGACCTGGGCACCGCCGAGCGCCGTTTCGCCACCAACCAGCTGGACTCCCACGTGTATGTCGTGGGCAACGAGCAGGACTACCATTTCCAGGTCCTGAAACTGATCCTGAAAAAGCTGGGATTCGACTGGGCCGACCAGATCTTCCACCTCTCCTACGGAATGGTGGAGCTGCCCGAAGGCAAGATGAAATCCCGCGAGGGGACGGTGGTCGATGCCGACGACCTGATCCAGCGGATGTACGAGGAAGCCAAAAAGACCTCCGAGGAAAGCGGCAAGCTGGCCGATATTTCCGACGAGGAGAAGGACCGCCTCTATCACATGATTGGCCTGGGTGCCCTGAAGTACTTCATTATCAAGGTGGATCCCAAGAAGACGATGCTTTTCAACCCCAAGGAATCCATCGACTTCAACGGCAATACCGGTCCCTTCATCCAGTACACGCACGCCCGTATCTGCAGCATCCTCCGGAAGGCTACGCTGTCCTACGGCGCCGCCGATGCGATGGGTGCGGAACCTTCCGCCAAGGAGGTTCGTCTGGTGAAACTGCTGGGCCTGTTCCCGGGTAAGGTGGCCGAGGCCGGTGCGGCCTTAAGTCCGGCCATCATCGCCAATTATGCTTATGACCTGGCAAAGGAGTTCAATCAGTACTACCATGATACGCCCATTCTGAAAGAGGAGAATCCGGCCGTGTTGAAGTACCGCCTGGCCCTGATCGACACCCTGGCCCGCACGCTTCGCAGCGCGATGGACCTGTTGGGTATTCAACTTCCTGAACGGATGTAGGAGTCTATCTCCCTTCCAGTTTCTGCAGGGCGCACTGAATCAGTGCGCCCATTTCGTTGGATGTCTCCAGCGGGAAGCCGAAAGCTGCAACCCGGTAGCCGTTCCCCTGGAAGAGGGTGGCGGCGGGAATCTGGGAACTGCGGTATTGCAGGATGGTCCGGGCCTGGGCACTGGCGGGCTTGATGCCGTCAGGATTCTCCACTCTGTAAACCTCGCGGCTCCACTGCCGGTTGTAGCTGCAGCGTGGGAAGGCGGAATTCCGGGTAGGGACGACGCTTCCCGAACGGTCTCCGAAGTTGGTAAGCCATTCGTAACCAAGCACTTCCTTTACGAAAACGCGGGTGCTCTCTGGGGCCCGGGGCACGCCCTGGAAGACGGTATCCCAGGCATCGGTACCGATATAGGAGCCCGAGATGAGCACATGCCCGCCCCGGCCTGTGAAGCTGCGAAGGGCCTGTTGCAGGGACTCCGGAAATACCGCATAGCGGTCCGGAACCGCGCCCCGGCCGATGCGGGTGGTCAGCTGTTTTCCGCAGATGACATCGACGGCAAAGGCATCGTAACTGCCGTCAAAGGCGGCCAGGCTGCTGGAGCAGAATGCATATCCGGCATCCATCAGCGCCTGTCCGTGTCCAGCTACAAAGTCGAAGGTATTCCCCGCAATCACGGATCCGGCATAGTCGGTGAAACTGCCGCCGAAGCCCGGGTTGTCGTCATCGGTCCAGCTCTGCGTGCGGACGAACTGGTTCACCTCTCCGGCAAAGAGGATGTCGCTGCCCCACGGGACGCCGCTGTCCAGATTGTCGGTAAAGCCGGCATACTGGGGCGTGTCCACCCAGGCGGGGGCTGAAACGCGGGTGAAATTATTCACCACCAGCACTTTACCCCGAGCGTTGGCGGGAAGTCCCGCAGCCAGGATCTCCGAGGGGAAACTCTCGCCGCCGTCGTTGCAGGCCGTAATCTTGAAGCTGTACAGATGGCCCTCCTCGAGGGGCAGGGAACAGCTGGTTTCCGTCAGCTGCAGGCCGCCGTCGAAGCCGCCGTCGTCCCTGCGTGTATAGACCCGGTACGAAGTGGCCGTCGCTGTGGGTTCCAGCGGATCCGCCGTGGGCTCCCAGGACAGGACCGCACGTTTTCCTTCCAGCCGTACCTGGAAAGCCTGCACGGGAAGGGGCTGGACCACATAGGGGCAGCCATAACGGGCACTCAGGTACTTGAGCATCCCTTTGTAAACCGCCCGGGCCGAGGTGAAGCGGAAGGCCGGATCCAGGCCGTAGCGCATATCGGCGAAATTCAGGTGCGACAGGAGTTCCAGCAGCAGGCCGGGTACTCCGGTGGTGCGGCTTTCGCTGTAGGAACGGTCCCAGAGCTGCCGGCGCGTCCAATCCGGCTCGTACAGGGCCCGGATATCGTCCACCAGTTGCGTCTGCACCAGGTCCCCCAGCAGACGGCCGTTCATCCGGCTTTCCCCGTTCGGGAGCTCGTCGGAATGGTTCGCCACGCGCGTGTAGATGGCCAGCGTGCCGATGATGTCGTCATTCTGCGTGATGCCGGCATCCGAGTGCCAGGCCAGTGAAAGGTCCACGGGAATGTTCCGTCCCTTGGCGTCCGGATTCACCCGGGAGCCGCCGGAGAGTTCCTGCACCCATTTTCCGCGTCCGGCGTAGTCCCGCGTGTAGTCATCTTTCCAATCGTCCATCAGCTTCATGTCGATGCCTGCGTACTGCATATTGTACAGGGCTCCTTCCACGAAAGCGGGCAGGCCGGAGGTGCTGCCACCCCGTTCCACCTTGCCCATTCCGCCGCCGAAGCGGACGGCATCGGCCGTAACCACAAAGCCTTCAGACTCGCTTCGGTTCGTCAGCTCCACATAGCCTTCCTCTCCTTCGGCGAAGGGGAAGGTCCCCAGGTACACCCAGGTGCCGCCGCCCATCTGCTGATTCACGTGCAGGAGGGTTTCTCCGCCCAGATGGTGCACGGTATAGCGGGCATCGGTGGTACTGTTGGGCAGGCTCTTGTAGCTGACGTAAACGGCGTAATCGCCCTTCTCGGGGATGTCCGGGCGCCACACGGCCGTAGCCAGGCGGCTGTCGCTGCGGGTGGTCTCGCACTGGCGGGCCGTCCCCATCAGGAAGGGATTGTCATAGTCCCGATAGACAGCTTTGGCATCGGCAAAACCTGTTCCGGCATCCTTCCAGGGCCCCTTTTCGTGGTATTCGCCTTCGATGCGCACGCCATCTTCCCGCTTGACCCTGAAGGCCGGATCGTTGTCGCACACCACTTCGTTGGACTGCGGATCCCGTTCGCGGGGACACAGCACCACGGCGCCGGCATTTTCCAGCATCGGCATCAGGAAGGGCACCACGTAGCTCTGCGTATAGATATCCTCGATGGTCCGATGATTGGGGGATCGCTGCCATTCCCAACGGTCCTGCTCTGCCTCCCAATAGCGGCCGTGGCTCTGCCAGAGCGCAATGTGACGTCCGCTTAAACCCTTGGGCCACCAGTCGTTACCCTGCACCAGCGGAACCGCCTCTTTGCGTGGGTCAGTTACCCGCAAGGAGGTGGACAAGGGCTTTCCGTCATTCCCCAGCAGCGGCGTAGGCAGTTCCGACAGCTCTTGTTTGTTGGCAAAGACATGGCCGATGCTGTAGCCTTTCAGGGCTTTCTCGCCCAGCTCTGCCAACTGCTCCTGGAACCAGCTTACATCCTCCTGACGCCAGGGAATGGCCGAAAGATTCTGTGAATAATAGAAGTCCAGGGTATTGCCCCGAACCAGCAGTTTTTCCAGTTTGAAATAGCTGTTCACCCCCGTCCGGCGCTGGAGGCGCAGCCGGAGGGAATCGGTGACGGAAGCGAAATCGCGGGTATGGGGTTGCTGGGCCGGAGCCGGCAGGACAGCGGCTCCGAGCAGCAGCATTGAAAGGACGAATTTTTTCATTTGCGTTGTTTGCGGATATCCCAGATGAAAACGAGTATGGAGCTGAGGATCAGCGCAATAAGGTCGGCCAGGAAGTCATTGGGGTCCCCGCTGCGGTAATCCGTCAGGTGGGCTTGTCCCCATTCCGTTCCAAGCGCCAGCAGGCAACCGATGGCCAAAGTGGCCAGGGTAAAGAAAAGGGAGGAACGCCAGGTATGGGTGAACTGGTCGAAGGCCAGGAAGGCCAGGATAGGGAAGGGGAAGAACAGACAGAAATGCACCAGTTTGTCGGTGGGGATGCCCAGCAGGACCGGGCTCACCTTGGGTGCACCGTCAAACTTCCCGAAGCACAGGAAGAGCAAAGCCGCCACGTAGAAGAAAAAGAGGCAGCGGAACGCGAGTTGCTTTTTCCAGCTCATGCGAGGGTGAGTTCGCCAAAGAATTCGGGCCGATGGAAATCGGGATGCTCCGTCCCAACGGGGCTCCAGCTCAGGAAATGCGGATGGGCCGTTTTGTCCCCGCATTTATAGAAGTTGGCGCGAATCCGCTCCGGCAGGTTCTCCGGGTCCATGCCGATGAGCTCGAAGGGAATGATGACGCACACCCGCCAGGAATACAGGCCTTCGCGGTTCCCGTCCTCCGGAGCGGCACTTTCCGGCAATCCCTGTGAAAAGCGAAGGATAGCTTCCATCTCCTCTGCGGGCCGGGCCTCACGCGTGTAACGGTCAGCCCCGCTGCAGGCGAGGATCTTTCCCAGCGGATTGATTTCGAAGTTATAATAGGTGTCCTCCTCCGGGTCCTGAATGAAGATTTCCACACAGCTGTCCTCCCACTGGTGGCCGTTGTCTTCCCGGTTCTGGGCGCGCAGGTCCAGGCCGCTGACACGGAAATCCACTACCAGGGCATCCTGGCTGCGGGCGATGCGGCCGCAGCAGATGGGGGCATAGGGAAATTCCCCGGGCCAGTTCACACAGTTTACGTCAAAACGGGCGCCTTCCAGTTCCAGGGCGCTGTCCAGATCCCGGTCCTCGAAATCGACCAGGGGAATATTCATGCTTTTCATCATAAGGCTTGCATATCGTTGAGTTTCTTGTAATAACCGCCCAGGGCGATGAGCTCCTCGTGAGAGCCGCGTTCCACGATGCGTCCCTCGTGCATCACGATAATCTCGTCGGCGTGCCTGATGGTGGACAGGCGGTGGGCGATGGCGATGGTGGTGCGGCTGGACATCAGGCGGTCCAGGGCATCCTGCACGATGCGCTCGCTTTCGGTATCCAGCGAGGCGGTGGCTTCGTCCAGAATCAGGATGGGCGGGTTCTTGAGGATGGCGCGGGCGATGGACAGGCGCTGGCGCTGCCCGCCGGAGAGTTTGCTGCCGCGGTCCCCGATATTGGTCTGGTACCCCTCTTCCTTTTCCATGATAAAGTCGTGTGCGTTGGCGATTTTTGCCGCGGCGATCACCTGCTCCTCGGTAGCGCCTTCCACACCGAAGGCGATGTTGTTGAAGATGGTGTCATTGAACAGGATGGGGTCCTGGTTCACATTGCCCATCAGCGCGCGGAGGTCCTTCACCGCCACCTGCCGCAGGTCCTTGCCGTCCAGGGTGATGCTGCCTTCCGTGACGTCCCAGAAACGGGGAATCAGGTCCACCAGGGTGGATTTTCCGGCGCCGGATTCGCCCACGATGGCAATCATCTTTCCGCGCGGAATCTCCAGGTTCACATGGCTCAGGACCTGTTTTCCGTCTTCGTAGCGGAAGCTCACATCCTGGAAACGGATGCCCTCCCGGAAGCCGTTCAGCGGAAGCGGCTGCTCCGGATCCTTGATGGGGTTTTCGGCCTCCAGGATCTTATTGATGCGTTCCATCGAGGCCAGGCCCTTCCGGACGCTGTAGGTGGCCTTGGACAATTCCTTGATGGGCTCGATCACCGAGTACAGGATCACGATGAAGTAGATGAAGGTGGGGGCGTCCATGAACTTGGCGTGGCCGATGAGGCTCTTGCCGCTAATGATCATCGCTCCGCCCACGCAGAGTACGATCAGGAGCATGATGGTGCCCATCAGCTCGCTCACGGGATGGGCCGTGGCCTGGCGGATGCTCACGCGGGACACCCGGCGCCGCATCCGGTCGGTAATGTCGTGGAAGCGGCTTCGCATCTTCTTTTCGGCATTGAACGCTTTCACCACCCGCAGACCGCCCAGGGTTTCGTCCACCTGGCTCATGGTATCGCTCCAAAGGGCCTGGGCCTCCAGGGAGGAGCGCTTCAACTGCTTGCCGATCAGGCCCATCACCCACACGAAGGCCGGTGCAAAGATGATGGTAAAGGCCATCATCTCCGGACTGATCCAGATCAGGAAGCCGAAGTAGATGATGATGAGGATGGGGTCCTTGATGAGCATCGATAAGGAGGCGATGATGGAATTCTCCACTTCCGCGACGTCCCCGCTGATGCGCGCGATGATGTCGCCCTTGCGCTCTTCGGTGAAAAAGCCGATGGGAAGGCTCAGGATCTTATCGTACAGGCGGCAGCGGATTTCCTTGACGATGCCCGTGGAAATGGGAATCATGACCGCATTGGAGCCGAAGTAGCAACTGGTTTTCAGAACCGTGAACAGGATCATCACACCGGAGAGCATGAACAGGGCGTTGGCGGCCCCGTAGGTGGCGGCGAAATCCGACACGTAATAGTAGAAATTATTGATTACCTTGTCTTTAAAGGCATCGGCGCTGTCCCAGGGGATGAACTGGTACACGGTGTCGTCCACCTTGAACAGGATGTTCAGCAGGGGAACCAGGATGGCGAAAGAGAAGATGTTGAAGATGGCCGACAGGATATTCAGCACCACGGATGCCGCCATGAGGCCTTTATACGGAGAGGCATACTGCCTCATCATTTTCCAAAAATCTTTCATACCCTACAAATATACAAAAAAAGCCCGAATCCGGAAGCGAAAAAGAAGGGTCCTACAAAGGATAGATTTCTGCTCCGACGAAGTCGATGAGCGCCTGCGGTTCGATGCAGATCTGCAGGCCGCGGACCCCGGCGCTCACGTAAATGCTGTCGTACAGCAGGGCGCTTTCGTGGATGAAGGTGGGGAAGGGCTTTTTCATCCCGATGGGGGAACAGCCGCCGCGGATGTAGCCGGTCAGGGGCAGGAGCTCCTTCACGTGGATCATCGCGCAGTTCTTGTTGCCGGAAATACGGGCGGCTACCCGCAGATCCACTTCCATTGAACCGGGTACCACGCAGACGAAAAGGCCGTTCCGGTCCCCGCGCAGTACCAGGGTTTTGAACACCCGGTCCAGGTCTTCGCCCAGACTTTCCGCTACGTGCGATGCTTCCAGGTGCTCCTCGTCCACCTCGTAGGGAACCAGGGTATAGGGAATGCCCGCAGCATCCAGCAGCCGGGCGGCATTGGTTTTCTGTATAGCCATGTACAAAGTTAAGAAAAAAGCCGTATCTTAGCAATCATGTCACCGCAAGAGGTATTACAGACATATTGGGGATACGAGCAGTTCCGTCCGATGCAGGAAGAAATCATCCGGGAAGCCCTGGAGGGGAGGGACGTGCTGGCCATTCTGCCCACCGGTGGCGGCAAATCCCTGTGTTTCCAGGTGCCGGCCCTGATTCGGGAAGGCATCGCCCTGGTGGTGACGCCCCTGATTGCCTTGATGAAAGACCAGGTGCAGAATCTGGAGGCCCGCGGCATCCGGGCCATCGCCGTGCACGCCGGAATGAACCGGCGGGAAGTGGACCTGGCCCTGAACAACGCAGCCTACGGGGACTATAAGTTCCTGTACCTGAGCCCCGAACGCCTGCACACTCAGCTTTTCCAGGCCTACCTGTCGGTCCTGAAAGTTTCGTATATTGTGGTGGACGAAGCCCACTGCATCTCCCAGTGGGGTTATGATTTTCGGCCCAACTATCTGGATATCGGGCAGTTGCGGGAACGTATTGACGCTCCGGTCATCGCCCTTACCGCCACGGCTACGCCCCTGGTGGCCGATGACATCATGGAGCGCCTGCGCTTCAAGCAGCCCAATCTGCTGCGCTCCGGCTTCGAGCGGCCCAACCTCAGTTACATCGTCCGGAAAACCCAGGATAAACTGGGCCAGATCCGCAGCATCTGCCAGGGCGTTCCCGGCAGCGGCATCGTCTATGTGCGCAGCCGCGCCCGGACGCAAGAACTGAGCGAACAGCTGAGCGCGGCGGGTATTTCCGCCTCCTTCTACCACGCTGGCCTGGGACCCCTGCTGCGGGCCGAACGGCAGAAGGACTGGAAGGAGGGACGCAGCCGCGTAATGGTATGTACCAATGCGTTCGGGATGGGAATTGACAAGGGCGATGTCCGTTTCGTGGTCCATGCCGATATGCCGGACAGCCCCGAGGCCTACTTTCAGGAAGCCGGCCGGGCCGGGCGGGACGGACAGCCCTCCTACGCCGTCCTCCTGTGGAACGGCACGGACCAGACCCGCCTGAAACAGCTGGAGGATGTCTCGTTCCCCAGCCTGGAGTACATTGCCGATATCTACCAGAAGGTGCACGTGTTTTTCGAAATTCCGTACGAGGCGGGTGCAGGGCGCATGCTCAAGTTCGACCTGGCGGCCTTCTGCCGGCATTTCCGCCTGCAGCAGGCATCGGCCTACTATGCCATCCGCTACCTGGACCGGGAAGGGCACTGGACGCTGGCCGAAGATACCGACATCCCCACGCGGGTTCGCATCGACATCGACCGGCAGGCCCTGTATTCCGTGGATTTGCCGGACCCGGCGATGCCCGCGCTGCTGGAAACGCTGATGCGCCTGTACACGGGCCTCTTTTCCACGGCCACGCCCATCGACGAGGAACTGGTGGCCGGCCGCTGCGGCGTCAGCATCCCGATGCTCCGCCAACTGCTGTATCAGCTCAGCGTCAACCACGTCATCAAATACATTCCGGCCGACCACGCCACCATCCTCTATATCCAGCACGACCGCCTGTATCCCGGCAACGTCCAGCTGAGCCCGAAGCGTTATCAGTTGCTCCGGAGCAGTTTCTGCGAGCGCGTGCAGACCATGCTGGATTATGTGGAGGAGACGGATGAGTGCCGTTCGCGTTTCCTGCTGCGCTATTTCGGCCAGGAAGACAGCGCTCCCTGCGGCAAATGCGACCTGTGCCGGGTCGCTTCCGTCAGGCCGAAGGAACTGCGCGAGCGGCTGAAGGCATGGATTCACGAGCGGAACGGTTCCTATTCGCTTCCGGAAATCCGCAGTGCCTTCGGGACGGCCGAAGACAGCTATCTGGACGTACTGAGGGAATTGATAGACCGGGGCGAAGTTCCGCCTTATAAGACCTTATCCAAATAATAGAAAATGAGCTGGATACGCTTGCGCATCACGTCGTAGTCCAGGGACGAGGGCGTGTCCTCTGGCTTGTTGTTCATCATGGTAATGCCGGAGGTGAACATCACAGCGGGAATGCCCTGGTCCAGGAACACCTTCTGGTCGCTGATGCGGCGGTAAAACAGGTTGGTGAAATCCTTGGACCCATAATAATCGTAGCCCAGTTCCAGGTCGATATGCTGGGCCTTGTTCACGCTTTCCAGGATGGAGCGCCGGCCGCTGCTTTCCTCGCTGAGCATCATCAGGTAGTTGGGATTGCCTTTGGTCAGGGGGGAGAGGGTCGCGCCCAGCTGGTCCAGGTTGACCACCAGGGAAATGTCTCCCGGGGCGATGGCCTTTCCGCTGACCGGATCCACCAGCTTCTGTTGCTCCAGCTCCCGCCACAGCTCGTTGGCGCCGGCTAGGTCTTTCTCCTTACCGTCCAGTGCCACCACCAGCAGGCTGGTTCCGTATTTGCGCCGGATACTCTTCATATAGGAAAACATCCGGGCCACTTCCACCAGGGCGGCTACGCCGGAGGCATTGCTGTCGGCCCCGGGATAAAAAGTGCCGTTCAGGGTGCCCAGATTGTCATAATGGGCCATCAGGACAATGTAATGCGGCGTCTCGGCGTTGCCGGACAAAAGGCCGATGACATTGCGTCCGAACAATCCGCCGCCGGTGCGGAATCCGTGGGTCCAGGCGCCGTTGAGGGGTTTCATCCCCATGGCGCGCAGCTGCTCCGACAGCCACACCGATACCTTCCGGGCGCCGTCCGAGCCCGTGGCGCGGCCCCCGAGGGAGGGATCGGAAAGGTATTCCACGCTGCTGCGGATCTGCTCGGTCTTGAGCACAGTTTCGGCATTGATGGGGCTGATGGTGTAGCGGACCGACTGCGCACGCGCAGGAATACACGCCAGCAGGCAGCCTATGATGATTATTTTTATTATCTTTGTCATTTGGCGCGAAATTAGTTATTTCGGGGCTGAAATGAAAATTTATTTGGTGAAAAAAACGGAAAGCATACCTGCCCGTCGGCTGCTGGTGCTCCTTCTTTTGTTGGTGCTGCCTTTGACGGCCCGTGCCCAGTACGACAAAGACGTCTTTTCCTTCCGGGGCCGCACCGCCCTGCAGGATGGGCGCCTGAGTGAAGCCGTGGCCAATTTCAACATCCTGGCCCAGCTGGACAGCACCGATTACTGGACCTTTTTCTATCGGGGCATCGCCAAGTACAATCTGGGCGATATCCGCGGCGCCCGGGCGGATTTCTCCACCGCCGTGCGGCTGAATCCGGTGTTCACCTCGGGATACCACTACCGGGCCATCACCGAAAGCCGCAGCGGCAACTACGACCGGGCGCTGAGCGACCTGCAGCGCGCCATCGAACTGCGTCCCGGCTCTTCCGGCCTGTATTACACCCGCGGCGTCACCTATTTCCTGAGCCGCCAGTTCGACCGGGCCGTGGCCGATTTCGACAAGTATATCCGCAGCGAACCCAAGGATCCTTCGTCCTATCTGAACCGTGGCGCTTCCTACCTGTTTTTGGGCGATACCCTGAAGGCCCTGACGGACTACAACCACGCCATCCGGCTGGACCGCTTCGAACCGGAGGGGTACATCCGCAGGGGTGGCCTGAAGGCGGCGCAAAAGCAGTATGACGAGGCGCTGGAGGACCTTGACAAGGCCATCGAACTGGATTCCACCATGACCCTGGCTTATTTCCAGCGGGCCATCGTGCGCTCCGAGACCGGCCAGCTGCAGGAGGCGATGGCGGACTTGAATACCGTCCTGAAATACGAGCCCGGCAATGCCCTGACCCTGTACAACAGGAGCCTCCTGAGTGCCCAGGTGGGCGATTTTGAAGGCGCCCTGTCCGATATGGACCGCGTCATTGCCATCAATCCCGGCAATGTGCTGGCCTACTTCAACCGCGCCGGCTTCTTTATCGAAATGCAGCGCTGGGACGATGCTCTGGCGGACTACAACCAGGCCATCGACCTGTATCCCGATTTTGCGAAGGCCTATATGAACCGGGCCTATGTGGAACTGCAGATGGGAATGACGCGTGCGTCCAAGGAGGATTACCGCATTGCCCGTGCCAAGGTGGCCGAATATGAAAAGGCCACGGCGGGCGGGGCCGATTTCTCGGATACCACCCGCAAATACAGCAATCTGCTGGCGCTGGATGCCGATTTTGCCAGAAATGGCGGCTTTGAAGACGAGATGCTCCGCCACCGCGACGTGGATATCAAGCTGAAGCCCCTGTACCGCTTCGTACTCACGGAGTCCCGGGACCATGCCAACTATGCCTTGGAGCACCGCTACGAAAACAAACTGCTGGACGCTTTCCTGACGGAGGCGCCCCTGCCGATGACGGTTTCGTCCGAGCCTTCGGCCCTGCCGCTGACTTCGCCCGTGCTCTCCCAGCCGGTCGATGATCCCTTCTACCAGGGCCTGCAATCCGTGGGCCTGCGGCAGTACACCACTGCTCTGCAGCAGTTTACCGATGCCGTGGAAGGGGAGGGGAAGGATGCGTATGCGGCTTATTACAAGGCGTTTTACCTGATGAACAGGGGCGCCCTGCGGGCCGAAATGATAGCGTTCATCGCTTCGTTCGAATCCAATGTGCAAACCCTGACGATGGATGACAAGGGGAATACCCGCGCCCGGGTCCGGGAGCAGGTGACCCGCGAATACGATTATTCCGAGGCCCTCGCGGATATGGAGGCCGCCGCGGCGGTGCTGCCGGCCTTCCCGTACCTCCAGTTCAACCTGGGCAATCTGTACTGCCTCAGTTCCCGCTTTGTGCAGGCCATCGACAGCTATGACAAGGCCATCCGCCTGTATCCCTGGCTGGGCAATGCCTACTTCAACCGGGGGCTGGTGCTCATCTATCTGAAAGACAAAGAAAAAGGTTGTATCGACCTGTCCCGCGCCGGCGAACTGGGCGTGGAGGGTTCCTATGACGTCATTTCCCGTTATTGTGACCAGGAGGACCGCCCGTGATGCGTTTTATCAGTTTTTCCAGCGGCAGTTGCGGGAATTGTTCCCTGCTTCTGGGCCCGTCCTCCGGCATCCTGATCGATGCGGGGGTGAGCCTGCGCCGCATCCGGAAAGACCTGGAGGCGGTCGGCCTGGGCTACAAGGACATCTCGGCCGTCCTGGTTACGCACGACCACGGTGACCATATCCGGTCGCTGGGCTCGGTGTGCAAGCGCATCAGTGTGCCAGTCTGGACGACGCCTGTGCTGCATGAAGCCCTGCTGTATCACCCCTTCACCCGGGACTGGATTGGCCCCTGCCGGCAGGATCTGATGCACGGGGTTTGGAATCCGGTGACGGAAGATTTTGACGTTCAGTACTTTGTGGTTCCGCACGACGCTACCCAGTGCCTGGGTTTTGCCATCCGGTGCCAGGAGGAGCTCTTCGTCCTGATGACCGATCTGGGGCATACGACTCCGGAGGCTCTGAGCTGGGCTTCCCAGGCGTCCACGGTGGTGGTGGAGTCCAATTACGATATGGATATGCTGCTGGGCGGGAATTATCCCCAGTACCTGAAGGATCGCATCAGCCATGGCATCGGCCATCTGTCCAACGAGGCCTGCGCCCAGGCCATCACGTCTTTCCTGCATCCGGGGCTCCGGCACATCTTCCTCTGTCATCTGAGCGGAAACAACAACACCCCGGAACTGGCCTACGCCAGTGCCCGGGATGCGTTGGTGGCTGCGGGTGTGGAAGCGGGCAGCATCAGCCTGCGCGTGTTGCGCCGCGGGGTCTGCTCGCCGCTGCTTACGCTCTAGACAATTCCAGTTCCCGCTGTTTCAAAGCGGCTTTCAGAGCCGATGAGGCCCGCATTTTCCGGAAGGTCCCCTGCGCTGCCTGGAAGGTGGCCAGGAGTTCTTTCAGCTCCGCGGACTCGTGGGCGGGGTACAGCCGGACCAGCTGGGTGCAGTAGAGTTTCAGCCGCTCGTTCACGTCGATGGGATAGTTGTCCTCACCGAAGAACTGTTCGGTCCAGCGGTAGAAATCCAGACGTTCGCGGATGCGTTTTTCCACGGATTCGGCGTCCATCGGAAGTTCCGCGGCTGTCCAGTCCAGGCGCTGGCGCCAGACATTGCGGATGGGGTGCTCCTGGCTGCAGGCGAGGACGGTGGCCAGGGTATCCAGGCTGTCATCGGAGCGGAAGACGGCCTTCTCCCGAAGGACTGCCGTACGGAAGATGAAGCTGGACAGAGGCGCCCGGACGCCTTCCAATACGGTGAGCTTGAAGAATTTAGTCTGCTTCAGCTTGCGGGGAAAGGCCCTGCCGCCACTGGGATTCACGTGGTACACGTCGAATTCCGGATGGCGCTGCAGGCAGCGCGTGATGCGTTCGACGAAGTGCTTGTCAGGCGTGGCGCCAGGCTCCAGGATGCACACAAAGGGCTCCTCGACCTGTGTCAGGCCGCCCTGGACCAGGGGAAGATGGTCCTGAAATTCCGGGATATAGACATCGTCTTCGGATACATAGACTTTAAAATCCTTGCATTTCTGGAACACGAGCGAGGCATACAGCTTATTGTCTCCCTTGGGAATGAGTATCGCGAGCATATAAAAGGTTTAGCGGATTTGAAGGAGTTTGTGGGTTTGCAGGGACAGGCGCCAGTGCGGGTGTTCCAGGATATAGCCGAGGGTTTCCTGCTCGTTGGCGATGCCCGTCTTGGGATCGGCGCAGGGTTGGAGCAGGTGGTCCTGGGCGGGGAAGTGGGCCCAGCGTTCGATCTGGGTTTCCCGGAGCCGGATGTCATCGTCACCGTTAGCGCTCCGGAAGACCAGCTTCACCTCGTCGGCTTTCTGCAGGCGGATGGTGCCCTTCGGGTCGAAATCGACCTTGGGGCTCAGGGTGATCCAGTCGATGCCGGCAGGGGCTTCGCAGGTTCCGTTGGTCTCCACGTGCACCGCATAACCGGCCTCGTGGAAAGTATCCAGCAGTCTTTCATCGGCCTGCAAAAGGGGCTCGCCGCCGGTCAGGCAGATCTTGCGGCAGGCGCCGCCCAGCCTGCGGACTTCGTCGACGATGGCATCGGCCGTCATCAGGGCGCCGTCCTCGTGGCGGGTGTCGCAGAAGGGGCAGCGGAGGTTGCAGCCGCTCAAGCGCACGAACACCATCGGCGTTCCGGTCCAGAAGCCCTCTCCCTGCAGGGAATAGAAGATTTCGTTGACCTTATACTGTCTAGCGCTCATAGGCGGCCATATTCATCTCGGACTCCCAGACCTCCACCCGGTAGGCGTTTTCCACGTGGTCACAAATCCAGCGGGCGATGTTCTCGGCCGTGGGATTGAAGTCGAACACTTCGTTCAGGTTCTTGTGGTCCAGGGCTCCGGAGATGGATTTCTTGATGTGGGTGAAATCCGTGACCATTCCGTCGGCGTTCAGGGTTTCGCTCTTGCAGTAGATCTTGACAATCCAATTGTGCCCGTGCAGGGACTCGCACTTGCTCTCGTAGGTGAGGTTCAGTGCGTGGGCCGATGAAATCTCCAGGCGTTTGCAGACGTAGTACATATCAGCGCACTTCGATGAGTTCCACCACGAATTTCAGGGCGCTGCACGGAGGGATGCCGTGGGTGCCGCTTTCGCCATAGGCCAGGTGGTAGGGCAGATAGAGTTCGTAGGTGGCGCCTTCGCTCATCAGCTGCAGGCCTTCGGTCCAGCCCTTAATCACCTGATTCAGACCGAATTCGATGGGCTCGCCGCGCTTGTAGGAGCTGTCGAAGACCTGTCCGTTGGGGAAGGAGCCTTCGTAGTGGCAATAGACCTTGTCCGTGGCTTTGGGCTTGCGGCCGCTGCCTTCTTTGATCACTTTGTACATCAGGCCGCTGCCGGTAGCTTTCACGGCCGGATCCTTGGCCATCTTGGCCAGGAATTTCTCGCCTTCTTCCCTGGCGGCGGCACCTGCTGCGGCGGCCCGCTCGGCGGTTTCGTCCTCCAGTTCCTTGTAGAAGGCTTCCAGGGCCTGTCCGGCCTCGTCCATACTCAGTTCCAGCTTGCCGCCGGTGAGCATATCTTTCAGTCCTTTCAGGAAGTCGTCAACGTTTGCTACGTGGATGCCCTGCTGATAAAAGCTGGACGCCACGCTCATTCCAAATGCGTAAGATTTCTTATCCATATGATTATGCTAATGATTTTGCTGCAGACTGCCCGGCCAGGAAACCGGTGCAGAACGCCATCTGTAAGTTGTAACCGCCTGTATCACAGTCCATATCCAGGACTTCGCCGGCGAAATACAGCCCCGGCTGCTTCTTGGATTCCAGCGTCTTGGCGGTGACTTCGCCGGTTGCGATGCCGCCGGCAGTGATCACGCTGCGTTCAAAGCCCACGAAGCCGGCCACGTCCATCCGCCAGTCCTTCAGGGCCGATGCCAGGGTATCGACGCTTACCTTGGGGTTCATTTTCAGGAAGCCCAGCGTCAGGTTCCAGGGGATGAGCTTGCCCAGCAGGATGCGGAACAGCCGCTGGAAACTCTGGCCCTGGGAACGCTCGTCGTGGATGACTTCCTCCCAGCGCTGGTGAATGTCTTCGTCCAGTTTCTCCAGCTCCACGGCCGGTTTCAGGTCGATGGCCAGGGATACTTTCTGCCCGTCGTTCAGGGCCTTGACTGCCTTTCGGCTCACCATAAAGCCCAGCGGGCCTTCCAGGCCGCCGTCGGTGAATTCGATGTCGCCGAACTCCTGCTGCACGGGCTCGCCGTTCACCCACAGGGTCAGTTGGACGTTGTCCAGATTGTTGCCGTTGAGGAGCTGACCCAGGTCCGAAAGCGGCACGATGCGTTCGATGTGCTTGTCAAAGTGCGGGTACCACTGCGGCAGGGGAGCAATCTTCCGCTCCTTGGTTTTCCCATAGACGGTGCGGCCGCGGAAAGCGTTCTTGATTTCTCCCGCCAGTGTCGATGACTCCTTGTAACCAACTGGTACCAGGGCGGTTAACGAAGGGAAGCAGGCGCTGACGCTGTGGCCCAGCTCTTCGGCCCACATATAGCCGTCGCCGGTGGATCCGGTGCCGGGATAGGAGAGGCCGCCGGTGGCGATGATCAGCTTTCTGCAATTGTATTCGATGGGTTCGATGGTGAGCTCTTCCCGCGTCGGGGCCGGTTTTCCGGGCCTCAGTTTGCGTGGATCGTCCACGGGGATGCGCACTTGCTTGCGGCTGGTCTGCACGCAGTCCAGGCTGAATCCGCGGGGGGTGACGTCAATGGTTTTCACTTCGCAGTCCGTCACGACTTTCACGCCGGAAAGGGTGCAAGCCCGAAGGAGCGTGTCCACCACGTCGCCGGCCATATGCGAGGCCGGGAAGGCTCTGTCGCCGCGTTCGACCACGGCGCGCATGCCGTTGCGCTTGAACAGGTCGATGACAGCTTCCGGCGTCAGGTTATGCCAGGCCGGGGAGGCCCAGTTCTGGTCCGTGCGAATGTGGGCGGCAAAATCGGCCCATTCCTTCACATTGGTAAAGTTACAGCGGCCCTTGCCGGTAATCATCACCTTGCGGCCGGCCTTGGGCATTTTTTCCAGGACGGTCACGGTGCCGCCGTTTCCACTCTCAGCCAATACTTGTGCTGCTCCTACGGCTGCTACCAGCCCTGCGGCCCCGCCGCCGATAATGATGATGTCAGACCTCATAAAAGATAATTTGTTGCAAAAATACAAAAAATGTTGTATATTTGCAGTCCCGATTCATCGCAATCGGTCAGGCCACTTTAGCTCAGTCGGTAGAGCAGCGCATTCGTAACGCGCAGGTCGTCAGTTCGAGCCTGATGAGTGGCTCAAAAAGCTCCAGCAGAACGCTGGAGCTTTTTTGTGCCACAGTGTCTTCGACCCATTGGGGGACTAATCCCCCAAACCCCCTGCGTCGCTTCGCTCCGAGCCCTCCCGCACCGCTGG
>CACYHZ010000022.1 GCA_902774345.1 uncultured Bacteroidia bacterium
TAGATATCCTCGTCGAAATCCAGGATATGCGTTTCGATGGTTCGGGCCTTCCCGTCCACCGTCGGCCGGACGCCGATGTTGCACATTCCCCGGTAACTGCGCCCAAGTGCCTCTGCTTCAACGGCATACACGCCATCGGAGGGCACCAGCTTCAGCGGCTCGTACAGCTGCATATTCGCCGTCGGAAAGCCCATCGTCCGGCCCATCCGGTTCCCCGCCACCACCACGCCATACAGTCCGTAGCGGTATCCCAGCATCGCATTGGCCCTTTCAACTTCCCCCATCGTCAGCGCCTTCCGGATCTGTGTGCTGGAAATGTGCGAGAGACTCTGGCGCTCATCAGAGCGCCCGGCGGAGGCCGTGTCCGAAGGACTTATAGGCCGAGAGCCGCAGGGGGATAATAGGGGGGCAGAGCCCCCCTCAAAGGTGAGGGGCCCAACGGACCGAAGGGACGTTGGGAGGGACGAGGAGCGAAGCGACGAAGGGTTCCGGGACCAGTATCCCGCAGAAAGCAATTCATCGACGGTACGCCTGTCCGAACCAATGCGATTGTCATAGCCCATCACCACCAGCGAAGCCCCGAAACGTTCGGTCAGGAGCCGAAGGTAATCCTCGGCCTTCATAGCCGCAAAATCGCGGGAAAAAGGCAGCACCTCCACGCGGTCCACACCAGCTTCCTGCAGCAGCCCCTTTTTCTCTTCCAGCGACGTCAGCAGCCTAAACTCCCGCGCATCCTGCTGCAGCACCGTCCGCGGATGAGGCCAGAAGGTAACGACGATGGCCTCCTCTCCCCTTTCACGGGCAGCGGAGACCAGCGTCTCAAGCACGTGACGGTGCCCCAGATGGACACCGTCAAAAAAACCGGTCGTGACTACAGCCACTTCACGCACTCAAAGCTCTGGCGATGCGCCAGCAGCGGATGCTTGGCAAAGACACGGCCACCCACCATGTAGGCACCCGTCTTTTCCGGGAGCAGGTCCACCACATATTTGGCTGCGCCATCCTTGAATTCGGCCACCTTACATTCCTTGGTCTCGACAATGTGGATATGGCCACGGGCATCGGCCTGGGCGAAGATCACCTCCACACCCACCTCGTCGGGCGTCAGGTCTCCCAGCTGGAGCACCAGCTCGTTGTGATAAGGCTTGGCCAGCGTCAGGTCGTACTGAGTCTCGGGTTCGGAACGTTCAATCTCCCGCACATTCTCCCACTCGCGGCGCACATGCGTCTTCCAGGCAGCCAGCGTACGGGCGTTGGCGAAATCCTTGGCCTTGAAGGACTTACCAGCCTTGGCCTGCGGCACATAGTACTGGTTGATGTAGTCCGTGAGCATGCGGTTGGTGGTGAAGTCACAGGCCACCTTGGCGATGGTATTCTTGATGTAGCCCACCCACTCGGAGCTGCGTCCGGTGGTACGGTCCACATTGTAATAGGCAGGGGCGATGTCGTTCTCCAGGATCTGGTAGATGGTGGCGGCGTCCAGTTCGTTCTGGAAGTTGTTGTCCTCGTAGGCCTGTTCGATGGGCAGGGCCCAGCCAGCGCCTTCCTTGTAACCTTCCACCCACCAGCCGTCCAGCACGGAGAAGTGCATGGTGCCGTTCATCGCAGCCTTTTCACCGGACGTACCGGAAGCCTCCTGCGGACGGGTCGGATTGTTCATCCACACATCCACGCCCTGGACCATCCGCTTGGCCAGCGTGATGTCGTAACCGGGCACGAAGACGATCTTGCCGATGAAACGGGGATCCTTGGAAATGTCCACAATCTGCTTGATCAGGTCCTGACCGGCCTTATCGGCGGGGTGGGCCTTACCGGCGAAGAGGAACTGCACGGGCTGGGCAGGATTGTTCACAATCTTGTCCAGGCGGTCCAGGTCGCGGAACAGCAGCGTGGCACGCTTATAGGTAGCGAAACGACGGGCGAAACCGATGGTCAGGACGTCGTCGCGCAGGTTCTCCAGGATGGTCACCAGCTCGGTGGGGCTGTAGTGATTGCTGATGCTCTTGTCCTGCAGACGCTCCCGCAGGAAGGCGATGAGCTTGGCCTTCAGGACCTTCTTGACGTTCCAGACCTCGGTGTCGGATACGCCGTAGATGCCCTCGAAGCAGGACTTGTCGTAATGGTGCGTGGCGAAAGCCGGGCCGAACACCTTGGCGTGGACGGGCTTCCACTCCGGAGCGCACCAGGTAGGATAATGCACACCGTTGGTCACATAGCTCACGAACAGTTCCTCGGGCAGATAGGCGGGATACATGTGGGCGAAGATATCCTGGGACACCTTGCCGTGCAGCATGGATACGCCGTTCACGTTCTGGGAAATGTTGGCGGCCAGGTTGCTCATGGAGAACTTCTCGTTGGGATCCAGCGGATTGTCCTTACCCAGGCTCATCAGGGTTTCCCAGTCCACTTTCAGGCGCTCGGGATAATGGCCGATGTACTGGCGCAGCATGCCTTCGTCAAAGGCATCGTGGCCGGCGGGCACGGGGGTATGGGTGGTGAACAGGGACGTGGCGCGCACCACTTCCAGGGCCTCGGAGAAGTCCAGGTTGTCGTGTTCGATATACTCACGCAGGCGCTCCATGCCGATGAAAGCGGCGTGGCCTTCGTTGCAGTGATAGACCTCCGGATCCAGGCCCAGCTTGCGCAGGGCACGGATACCGCCCACGCCCAGCAGCAGTTCCTGCTTCAGGCGGTTCTCCCAGTTGCCACCATACAGATGGTAGGTAACCTCGCGGTCCTCGGGACGGTTGGCCTCATAGTCGGCGTCCATCAGGTACAGGTCCGTACGGCCCACTTTCACCTTCCACAGACGGGCGGTGATGTTGCGGCCGGGGAAAGCCACGGAGGTGGTGACCCAGTTTCCTTCCTTGTCCAGCACCGGAACCGCCGGGATCTTGGTGAAGTCCTGGGCGTCGTAACCGGCCACCTGATAACCCTGGGCGCTGAGCACCTGGTTGAAGTAACCGTAGCGGTACAGCAGACCCACGGCCACCAGATTGGTGTTCATGTCGGAGGTTTCCTTCAGGTAGTCGCCTGCCAGGATACCCAGACCGCCGGAATAGATCTTCAGGGAAGTATCCAGACCGTACTCCATGCAGAAATAGGCCACGGAGGGGCTGGTACGCTTGGCCTTGGCAGCCATGTATTCATCGAATTCGTCCAGGACACGCTTCATCCGGGCCAGGAACTCCTGGTCCTCGGACAGCTGCTGGAAACGCTTGATACTCACGGTATCCAGCACCACCAGCGGGTTGTGTCCGCTCTTGTGCCACACTTCGGGGTCGATGGAACGGAACAGCGCCTTGGCATTCTCGTTCCAGCACCACCAGAGGTTCTTGGACAGTTTCTCCAGCCGGGCCAGTTTCTCCGGGAGATGACGGGTCACCAGGATGGACCGCCAGTTGGGATTTGTTACGTCAGTTTTAAAATATTGCATTGTCTTGTTCTTGGATTTGTAGGAGTCTTTCCGCTCCTGGACCTTCTGGATGGCCAGGGAATAAGCCTCCTGATAATAAACAATCTGGTTCTCCCACAGGGCGATGCGGGCCACGTCGCGGGCATTCTCGCGGTAGATGGGCCGACGCTTCTTGTCCACGCCGGCAATTTCACGGATGCGGTCGGCAACGCCGTCCACCACATCCTGGTAATTGTTGTCGTCGCGGTCCAGGACTGCGATGCCGGGGTGGTTTTTCTTCTGATAATGGGAGCGCACCCACAGGCCGAAACCGGCCAGGGTAGTAGTCAGGGTAGGAACCCGGAAAGCCAGCGCCTCCAGCGGCGTGTAGCCCCAAGGTTCGTAATAGGACGGGAACACGGCCAGATCCATCCCGCACAGCAGGGTGTAATAGGGCATGTCGAAGACGCCGTCGTCGCCGTTCAGGTAGGAAGGAATGAAGTACACCTTCACTTTATCGCCCAGGGAATTGGTGAGGCCGATCTCCCGCAGACGGCGGGTAATCATATCCTGGTCGGCATTCATCAGGTAATGCGACACCTGGGTCTGATAATGCGGATCCCCCTCCCCTGCCAGCTTGGCCGCCAGTTCCTTGTCCGGGCCGTGATGACCGGAAGGAATCATGATGAAGGCCTGGACGCTGTGACCGGCAAAACCCGTCTGATTCAGGCGGTTCAGGGCGTCGATAAACACATCGATACCTTTGTTCCGGTACTCGTAGCGGCCGCCGATGCACAGGAACACGGCGTCATCGGGCACGGATTCCGCGCTCATGGCCGACGCCACATCCACCAGGCGCTTGCGGGCCTCATTGTGCATGCGGCGGTATTCCTCGTCGGAGGGAGGTGTAAAGCTGTTCTCGAAGCCGTTGGGCGTCACCACATCCACGGGACGCAGGAACTGGGCGCATTCCTGGGCGGTGATGTCGCTCACGGTCGTGAACACATCGGCATTCTGGGCCGATTTCTTTTCCAGGGAATAGATGGCCATCACGTTGAAGCGACGTGCCATTTCGTCCCCGTCATAGGTCTGGAGGGCGTCGTACAGGGGCAGGTTGTTGCCCGCAATGCAGCGGCCCATCATGGTTGCGTGGGTGGTGAAGGTGGTCGCCACCGGAATGTTCGCCTTCCGCAGGTGCAGGATACCGGCGCCCGTCTGCCACTCGTGGAACTGGGCCACCACGTTTTCCCCTCCCTTGAGGTTGTAATTCCAGAAGCTTTCGATCACCCGGCCGGCCAGTACGCCAAATACAGCCGATTCCTTGTAATCCCAGTTGCCGGAAATGGAATCCACGCCAAAGTCCTTCCACAGGCCGGCCAGGATGTCATCGGCCTGGGGCAGATGCTGCTTGTAGTCCACCAGGATGGCCACAGGCCTGCCGGGAATGTTCCAGTGGCCCACCCGGAAGCGCAGTCCCTCGGACAGGGCCTGCGCTTTCCACGAGCGGTACAGCATCGGATCTTCCAGGAAGTCCGGATTACCGGCCCGGTGCATCCACACATCCGGGCCGATGAAAATATGACGTCTTCCCAACTGGGACTGCAGGTAATAGGCCTTGGTGGCCACCACGGTATAGATACCGCCTACCTTGTTGCAAACTTCCCAGCTAACCTCGAACAGATAGTCGGGATGCAGAATCTCTTTCTTCTTTGCCATCGGGTCTTACTTCTTCGCCGCTTTCTTCCGCACAACCTTCTTGGCAGGAGCCTGATTGCGTTCCTCGTTCACAGTCTCCTTCACATCCAGGGCCGCCCGTTTCTCGTCCAGACGGATTTGGAAGTCGGAGATGACGTTCATATAGTTGATGAATGCCTCGTACGGGGTGTCGTAGGGGTTGAAATACTTGTGGACCTCACCGTCGGAGAAGAACTTGGTGCACATGTAGTAGAAGTGGTCGCTCTCCTGCAGGTGTCCCCAGTCGTCGTTCAGGTCGGGATCGTTCACGATGGCCAGCTTCTCCTTCATCGCATACACCTTCTTGAAGGCTTCGCTCTGGAGTTCGTTGCCCAGCCAGGCAGTGATGTCGCGCTCTTCGTCTGCCCAGGAGATGGGATCCTCCACGGGCATATCGGCCACGGCCTTGTACTTCTTGGTGGCCTCCGAAGGAGTGACGAAGTTGAAGGTACCATCGGCCAGGACGGCGGCGGGGAGTTCGCGCATGAAGTCGAAGATGCCGCTGTCGGCGCTCTGGTGCTCGCCGAAGGTCTCATAGTCCATGAACAGGTTCACGATGTCGCCTTCCTTCACGCTGTCCTTCATCCAGGTCACGTATTTGGCGGCCGTGAGCGGATACATGTTCCAGTCCTTGTTGGAGAAGCGGAATGCGATGTCGTCGGACAGGGAGGCGTTGCGCAGCAACAGCTTCAGGCGCGGCTGGGTTTCACCGGTGTACACGTAGTTGGGGCTTTCCCAACCCAGGATGTGACGGGCACCCTCGGTGAGCATGGTCTTATAGCCCATCTCATAGACGATTTCGCCGATGCTGTTGGAGTAGATGAGCTCCGTGTTGCGGAACGCGGTGGGCTGTACGCCGAACAGTTCCTCGATCTTGGCGGCGTGCTTGGCCACCTGCTGCTTGAACTCGGAATCCGAGCCGAGGGAGGCCAGGGAGTGGTAGTAGGTTTCGGCCAGGAATTCCACGCGGCCGGTGGCGGCCAGGGCCCGGAAGCTGTCAATCACTTCGGGGGCGAAGCGCTGGAACTGGTCCAGGGCGCTGCCGGAGATGGAATAGGCGATCTTGAACTTGCCCTTGTACTGGTTGATGAGTTCCAGCATCAGCTGGTTCATGGGCAGATAGCACTTCTGTGCCACGCGGCGCAGGATGGTGCGGTTGGCAAAGTCGTCATAATAATGGGAGTCCTTGCCGATATCGAAAAATCTGTAAAGGCGGAGCCGGTTGGGTTGATGGACCTGGAAATACAGGCAGATGCTCTTGGTTGCCATAATCGATTATTTTACAACTGATTCATAAACTTTTTTGAGTTTCGCGGTGGCGCCGTTCCACTTGAGGGCGTTCACCTCGTCATAGCCCATACGGGCGCTGAAGTCTGCCAGGGCAGGATAGCTCAGGAGACCGTAGATGTCGTCGGCCATGGCGTCCACATCCCAGAAGTCCACCTTGAAGGCGTACTGCAGCACTTCGGCGGCGCCGGACTGCTTGGAAATGATGGACGGAACGCCGGTACGCATGGCTTCCAGCGGGGAAATGCCGAAGGGCTCCGAGATGGAAGGCATGATATAGACATCCGAAAGTGCGAACATCTTCTGCACGTCCACCCCGCGGAGGAAGCCCGTGAAGTGGAAGCGGTCGCTGATGCCCAGGCGGGCTGCATGGCGGATGGCGCGGTTCATCATGTCGCCGCTGCCGGCCATGACGAAGCGCACGTTCTTGGTACGTTTGAGCACCTTGGCAGCTGCCTCGATGAAGTATTCAGGGCCTTTCTGATAGGTGATACGGCCCAGGAAGGTGACCACGGGTTCCTTGACGCCCCGTTCCACCACCAGATTCTCGCGGCCGCTGAAGTCCACGGCGTTGTGCACGGTGACCACCTTGGCGGGGTCGATGCCGTAGCGGTTGATGACGGTGTTGCGGGTCAGGTCACTCACGGTGACCACGCGGTCGGCAATCTGCATGCCCTTCTGCTCGATGGCAAAGACGCGGGTGTCGATGTTGTCCACGCTGCCACGGTCGAAGGACGTGGCGTGTACGTGGATCACCAGCGGCTTGCCGGTGAGCTCCTTGGCGGCGATACCGGCGTAGTAGGTGAGCCAGTCATGGGCGTGGATCACGTCGAAGTCGTCCTTGCGCTGCAGGGCGATGGTGCCGCCCACCATGGCGTAGCGGGCCACTTCTTCCATCAGGTTGGCGCCGTACTTGCCGGAGAACTTGAATTTCTGGCCATAGCTGATGGAGAAGTCCTTCACCTGACGGCGCTTTTCTTCTTCAATCAGCCGGCCGAACTCCTCAGGATCCGCGTAAGGGACCATGTTGGAGCCGATATGGATGAATTTTACTTTGTCCAGGTATTCCTCAACGGTCTCGGAGACGGTATCCACCGCCACGTCCGAGGCGTTGATGATGGTCGTGGCGCTCTGGTCCTCGTCGCCCGAAGCGGACGGCATCACGAACAGGGTTTCCACCCCGTTGTAGGCCAGGCCCTTTACGATTCCTTCGCAGGCCGTACCCAGACCGCCGGCGATATGGGGAGGGAACTCCCAACCGAACATTAATACTCGCATAGCTTAATCCTCCCTGTATTTAGCAATCAACCAATTGATATTCAGAAGGGCAGCCGTGGTTTCGGCCGAAGAGATGGCGCCGTGGGCCTCGTGCGGCGGGTCTCCGTCGTAGAGCTCGGAGAAGCAGCCGACGCCGTGCTTGGACAGGTCCTCGTAGAACCCTTCGGTGAGCCATTCGGCCCGTTTGATGAAGTTCTTGCCCATCATGTTGAAGCTGGCATAGCAGTACTGGGCCAGCAGGAACGGGAAGGCGCAGCCGTTGTGGTAGGCCAGGTCGCGGTCGATCTGGGAGCCCTCGTACACACCCTTGTAGCGGACGTCGCGCGGGCTCAGGGAACGGATACCGCGGCGGGTCACCAGTTCGGCGTTCACCAGGCGCATCACCTCGCTCACCACCTCGTCGCTTACGCATCGGTGGTCCAGGGAAACGGCCCACAGCTGGTTGGGACGCAGTTCCATGTGCTGTCCGCCGCCATCCACATAGTCCGCCAGGAAGCCCAGGCCGGGATTCCAGAAGGTGGGCTGGTAGTTCTGTTCCACCAGCTCCTTGATGGGCAGCCATTTCTTGTAGAAACTGCTGGTCTTGCGCTCATTCTCCAGGGCGAAGCAGATGGCGTTGTACCACAGGGCGTTCACTTCCACCTGGTAGCCGGCGCGCTCGGTTACGGCGCGGCCGTTGATGTAGCAGTTCATCCAGGTGAGGGCCACTCCGTCTTTCTGGGCCCACAGCAGGCCGTTCGGCTGCATGGCCACCTCCTGACGCACGCCGGGCAGATAGCTTTCCAGCACCGACTTGAGGACGGGACCGTATTTAGCCCAGACGTCCTTGGCCTTGGCGCCATAGGCGATATACTGCTGCAGGGTGACGGCCAGGTACAGCGGAGATTCCACCTGCGTAGTGCGGCGGGTCAGGCGCTCCTGGTTGTCAGCGATCAGGTTGTCCAGGATTTCTTCGAACTCCTTGGGATCATCCTTGCCGTACAGGGTCAGGCCGGGCAGGGACTCCAGGGTCTCGCGCAGCAGACCGGTGTACAGCCAGCAATAGCCGGCTACGATGCGTTTGTGGCCGCCATCGTTCCGGATCAGGGTATCGGCCTGACGGACCAGCTGATCGTGGAAGGAAGTGATGGGACCGATCTTGTTCAGGGTCGAGGTGAAGGCCCGTTTGAGGCCGGCGGCATTGACGGGCTCGCCAGCGGCAGCAGACAGCACGATGGAATCACCGCTGTGCAGCTCGGTCTCGAAGGTACCGGGGACCCAGAGGTCCTCGCGGCAGTCGTAGCCGCGGCGCATTTCGTCCGAATAGGTAACGCCTTTGTACCACACCGGGGCCGACTTGAAGGCCGATGCCGAGGTGCTCAGCTGCAGATTCAGTTCCGGGAAGCCTTCGTACATCTTGAAAGAGGCGCCGTTCTGGATGGGACGGAAGTCCGTGAGGGCGGCACCGTTCTCGCCGGTCAGGTCGTGGATGTTGCGGTAGGCCAGGAAGGGCTTGATTTCCAGCTTCACCTTTGCGGGAGCCTTCACCAGCTCGTAGTGGATGAGCACCTGGTTGTTGTCCGGGCTCAGGGCGATGCGCTTGCGGAAGACGATTTCCCCGATCTTGTAGGTGATGCAGGGAACGGGATCCGCGTCAAAGTCCACGATGTACTTGTGGCCGCGCGGATCGTAAACATCTCCGTAGCAATGGATTCCCAGGTTGAAACGCTTGCCCCTGAGGGTGAGGCTTTCGTCCAGGGAACTCAGCAGCAGGTGCCGGTACCCACCGAACTGGTCCACCGGGACCGCCAGCAACCCGTGATAACGACGGGTGTTGCAGGTGACGATGGACGTGCTGCAGTAAGCGCCGGTTTTGTTGGCCAGTATAATCTCCCGCTTCAGCGAATATTCGAGATTAACCAGCTCCGACTTGTTGAATTTCAAAAAAGCCATATTGTTGAGTTTATACTTTCTTCAAAACCATTGCGGTACGGGCCGGCAGGTACAACTTCAGGGTGTGGTCGTAAGCCTGGTTCCCGTTGGGGCATTTCCCGGGTACGGCAACGTGACGCTCGCCTTCCTGCAAACGGGCATATCCGTCGAAGCGGGACTGGTCGGAGTCAAGCACATTGACATACTCCCCAGCCGGTGCCGAGAAGCCGTAATCGGCAAACGAACCGGTGGGTGAGAAATTCAGCGCAAAGATACATTTTTTCCGCGTGAAAATCAATATTTTCTTCTCCTCATCGGCCACCAGCAGTTCGGGACGTACGGCAAGGCAGTCCTCCTGGCGCAGCAGGTGCACCATCTCCTCGTCGAAACGGCGCAAATCGCCGTAACGGAGCAGCGGATTATCGGCCAGAGACCACTGCCTGCGGGCATATTTGAAGGACCAGCCGTTCCCCTCGCGCGGGAAGTCGATCCACTCGGGGTGGCCGAACTCGTTGCCCATGAAGTTCAGGTAGCCGTCGCCGGCCGTTGCGGCCGTCACCAGACGGATGAGTTTGTGGAGGGCGATACCGCGGTCCACCAGGCCGTTGTCCGAGCCCTTGCTCATCGCGAAGTACATCTCCTTGTCCATCAGGCGGAAGATGATGGTCTTGTCGCCCACCAGCGCCTGGTCGTGGCACTCGGCGTAGGAGATGGTCTTTTCATCGGCCCGCTTGTTGGTGAGTTCCCACCAGACTTCGCCCATGGACCACTGCTCGTCGCTGCGTTCCTTGATCCACTTGATCCAGTGGTCGGCGATGCCCATGCTCATCCGGAAGTCGAAGCCCACGCCATACGCGTTGAACGGGGCGGCCAGACCGGCCATGCCGGACATATCTTCGGCGATGGTGAAGCCATTGGGATTCATCTCCTTCACCAGGCGGGTGGCCAGGGACAGGTAGATGACGGCATCCTCGTCCACGCCGCCGTCGAAATACAGGCTGTAGTCGCCGAAATCGCGGCCCAGGCCGTGGTTCCAGTACAGCATGGAGGTCACGCCGTCGAAGCGGAAACCGTCGATGTGGTATTCCTCCATCCAGTATTTCACGTTGGACAGCAGGAAGTAACGGGTTTCATCCTTGCCATAGTCGAAGCAGCGGGAGCCCCAGGCGGGATGGCGTCCGGCAGGGCCGTTGTGGAAATACAGGTCCTCCCGGCCGTCGAATTCCGACAGGCCTTCCAGCACGTTCTCCACGCTGTGGCTGTGCACGATGTCCATCACCACGGCGATGCCCTTTCCATGGGCGTCGTCCACCAGGCGCTTGAACTCCTCGGGCGTGCCGAAACGGGAGCTGAGGGCGAAGAAATTGGCCACCTGATAGCCGAAGGAGCCGTAATAGGGATGCTCCTGCAGGGCCATGATCTGGAGGGTGTCGTAGCCCAGGGCCTTCACCTTGGGCAGCACCACCGTGCGGAATTCCTCGAAGGTAGCCACCTTTTCCGCCTCGCCGGACATGCCGATATGGCACTCGTAGATGAACGGATGGGGCCGCTTGCCGGCATGGCCGTGCTTCCAGACATAGGGCTTCGCCGGATCCCAGACCTGGGCGGAGAACACCTTGGTCACCTCGTCCTGGACCACGCGGGTGGCATAGGAGGGGATGCGCTCTCCCCCGCCCCCGGGCCATTCGATGTACAGCTTGTACAACTCTCCGTGACGCAGGAACATCTCCGGAAGGGTCAGCTCCCAGTTGCCGCCGCCGATGGGCTTCAGGGCGTAGCCATCCGTCCGGCGCCAGTTGTTGCAGTCCCCGATCAGGAAGATTTTGGAAGCATTGGGGGCAAACTCGCGGAACACCCAGCTGCCGTCGGCATTCTTGTGCAGGCCATAGTACAGGTGGTTGTTCACGGCATCTTTCAGGAGACCGTCCCCGGCAATGTGCCGGAGCGTTTCCTCAATGTGCCGGTGTCTGGCGTCGATGGCATCCTTGTAGGGCATCAGCCAGGGGTCGGTTTGGTAAATTTTCTTCATAGGCCTATTCTTTATCTAAATTGTCAATCTTGTCCTTGACCGTGCGCAGATACTCCCGGCACTGCTTCAGCAGTTCCTTGCTTCGTCCCACCAGGGCATCGATATCGTCCAGCTTCGTCTCCGGCTTCTCCACCTGCGCCGCTATCTGTTCCAGTTCGGCGATGGCCTTCGCGTAATCAAACTTGGGGTTCATGCTATGTTCAGTTTATCGTTATCAATCTGTTCGATATAGATTTCATCCACCTTGGCGGTTAGGGAGCCGTCGGAAAAACGGACGCCGATGCGGTCCCCGCGGGTGACCTTCGTCACCGTTTTCAGGACCTGGTTGTCCTTGCCGGTAACCAGGACATAGCCCAGGGACAGGATGTTCCGGGGATCGGTGGCATTGATCCGGGCCTCGCGCAGAGCCACCCGGGACACTTCGGCGCTGATGCGCGCCTGGGCGGCGAACTGCAGGCGATGCACCACGGCGTCTTTGAGCCGGGCCACCTCCGCGTATTTTTGCAAAAGTCCCCTGCCGATGCGCCCCATCCGGCGCTGCAGCTCCTGTTCGGCCACAGCCACCCGGTTCCGGGCAGCTTGCAGCACGCGCTGTCCCAGACGCTCCTGCAAGGCATCCTGCGCCCGAAAGGCATCCAGGAACAGATCGGCCAGGGCCGTAGGGGTTTTCACGCTGGTATGGGCCACCATATCGGCAATATGGACATCCTTGTCGTGGCCGATGGCCGTGACCACCGGCACACTGCAAGTGGCGATGGCTATCGCAAGGTCATAGTCGTCGAAGCAGGAGAGATCCAGTTCCGAGCCGCCGCCGCGCAGCAGCAAAATGGCGTCCCAAGGCTCCTGGGAGGCCTCTTCCAGCGCCTCGATGATGGACGAAGGGGCCTGTTCCCCCTGCATCAGGGCTTCAAACAGCTGCAGATGGAACGCATAGCCTTCGGGGTTTTCCAGCAGATGCCGGCAGAAATCCCCGTAGCCGGCCGCCGTACGGGAGGTGATCACCGCCAGGCGGAACGGCAGGTCCGGCAGCGCCAGTTCCTGCTGCATCTCCATATAGCCGCCTTGCTGCAGACGCTCGATGGCCCGCTTCCGCTCCAGGGCCTGTTCGCCCAGGGTGAAGGCGGGGTCAATGTCTTCAATAAAGAGGGAAACGCCGTACAGCTCGCTGAAACTCACCTGCACCTGCACCAGGACGGTGATGCCGGCCTGCAGGGGCTGACCGCTCTGCTGCTCGAAGAATTGCTTCAGAAGAGGATACTTCCACTTCCAGATCACGGCGCGGGATTCCGCCACCGCTTTCCCGGCCCGGTTCTGGGTCAGGGTCAGATAGCAATGACCGTTGGTCCGGGGGCTGAAGGAGGAGATTTCCGCTTTTACCCAGTATCGGCCGGGGAAGGCATCCTCAATGCTTTCCCGGATGTGTTCCTGGAGTTCCAGCAGCTCCACGTATGGCTTTCGTTCCATAACCTGCGGTTAGTTCACAAATATAACAAAATTACCGTATATTCCATACGGTTACGTTATATTTTTGCGACGAATGGAAGCCTCCGCGCGCCCACCGGAAAAGCCTAGAATTCCGGCGTAAAATGCGGGATGGGTTGGAGTTTGAAAAGGTTCATCACGTGCTTGCGGTCGATGCGCTCCCGAACGGCCGGATCCTCGCAGACGCCCGTACGGATGTAGCGGTCAAGCACCGCATAGGTGAAGCCCAGATTATCCTCGTCCGTAAGGCCGGTAAGCCCGTCGGAAGGGGCCTTTTCCACCAGGTCCACGGGCAGGCCCAGGACCTTGCCGATGGCCACCACTTCCTGCACCGTGAGGCCGCCCAGGGGCGAAAAGTCTCCGGCGGCATCACCGTAACGGGTGCTGTAGCCCACCCAGTCCTCGGACAGGTTGCAGGTGTTCACCACCCGGCCGTTGTTGCTCTGCGAAACGGCATACACCGCCGTCATCCGCAGCCGCGGGGCCATGTTGATCCGCGTCTGAGCCGAAACCGGTCCGCCCAGCTGCGCCTCCACCTCGGCCTTCAGGGCCTGGAAAGTGGTTCCGATGTTCACGTTATAGTGCTTGATTCCCAGGTGTTTGATGAGCTTGAGGGAATCGTCGATGTCCGGCTGCACGCCATTGGGCATGGTGACGCCGATCACCCGGCCCACCCCCAGCGCCTCCACGCACAAAGCCGCGCAAACGCTGCTGTCTTTTCCACCGGAAATCCCCAGCACCGCATTGCAGCCGGGGCCATTCTCCTGGAACCAGTCACGTATCCACTGTACGCACTGGTCCTTGACTGTCATTGCATTGAACATTGCCATTGATATTGCTTGAGATACGCTCGCTTCGCCCGGTATGACAAGGGCTATTTTGCCCGAGTATAAACCTGAATGGGACAGCCTTCGAAGTCGAAGTGCTGCCGCAGCTTATTCTCCAGGAAACGTTTGTACGGCTCCTTCACCCACTGGGGCAGATTGCAGAAGAAGGCAAACTGCGGCGTCCGGGTAGGAAGCTGGGTTACATATTTGATCTTGATATACTTACCCTTCCATGCCGGCGGCGGATAATTCTCGATTTCCGGCAGCATCGCATCGTTCAGCTGGCTGGTGGGAATCTTGCGGGCCATGTTGGCGGCCACGCGCGCGGCGGCGTCCAGCACATCCAGGATCCGCTGCTTGTTCAGCACCGAGGTAAAGATGATGGGAATGTCGTTGAAGGGCGCCAGACGGGCCTTCAGGGCCTCCGTATATTCCTTCATCGTATTCACGTCCTTCTGGAAAAGATCCCACTTGTTCACCACGATCACGCAGCCCTTGCGGTTCTTCTGGATGATGTTGAAGATGTTCATGTCCTGCGCCTCCATGCCCAGGTTGGCGTCGATCATCAGGATACAGACATCCGAGTGCTCGATGGTGCGCATCGCCCGGAGCACCGAATAGAACTCCAGGTCCTCGGTCACCTTGCCGCGCTTACGCATGCCGGCAGTGTCCACGATCATGAACTCGTGGCCGAACTTGTTGTAATAGGTCGATATGGAGTCGCGCGTGGTACCGGCCACCGGCGTCACGATGTTCCGTTCCTCGCCCAGCAGGGCATTGGTCAGGGACGATTTGCCCACGTTCGGGCGGCCCACGATGGCAATGTGCGGCAGGTCCGCGTGGTCATCGGAGGAAGGATCGTCTTCCGGCAGCACTTTCAGGATTTCGTCCAGCAGGTCCCCGGTGCCGCTGCCATTGGCGGCCGAAATGCTCCAGACCTCGCCCAGTCCCAGGGAATAGAAGTCGAAGGCGTCGTACATCTTCTCGCCGGTATCCACCTTGTTCACGCACAGCACCACCGGTTTCTTGGAGCGTCGCAGGATGTCGGCAATCTCCGCATCGTAGTCCGTGATGCCGGTACCGGCTTCGCAGAGGAACAGCACCGCATCGGCCTCGTCGATGGCAATGCCCACCTGACGGCGGATCGCATCCTCGAAGACATCGTCCGAATTGGAGGTATAACCGCCCGTATCCACCACGGAGAATTCCCGGCCGCACCACTCGCACTTGCCGTAATGACGGTCCCGGGTTACGCCGGCGGTCTCGTCCACAATGGCCTGGCGCATTCCCACCAGGCGGTTGAACAGCGTCGATTTTCCCACGTTGGGGCGACCCACTATCGCTACTAATGCCATAAGCTTAATTTTTTGCAAAGATACACTTTTCTTCCTCAAATGCAGGCGATTCCACGCCAAAGAATCGCAGGACGCTGTGGAAAACGTGGTGCTGTCCCACCTTCTCCAGCTCCTTCACCCGTAAATCATCGGCCGATGTCCACACGATGAAGGGAATCTCCAGCTGCTCGCGGGGCGCCATGGCCATCGGAACGCCGTGCATGTACAGGTTGTTCTCGCCCAGGGATTCCCCGTGGTCGGACACGAAGAGCATGCAGCAGCGGCGGTCCGGGAAAGCCCGCAGCACTTCAATCACCTGATGCATGAGCCAGTCCGTATAGACCAGGGAATTGTCGTAGGCGTTATTCAGTTCCAGCGGACTGGTCTTGGACATTTCCACCGTATTGCACACCGGCGTAAACACCTCGAACTGAGGCGGATAATTGGTATTGTAGGCCGGCCCATGGTTGGTATAGCCGTGAATCACCACGAACACCTTGTCGGCCTCGCTTGCGCGGATATCATCTTCCAGGCCGGTGAGCAGGAACTCGTCGTAGGTGTCATCCACGCCGGGGAAACGCTCGCGCAGTTCGGCCTTGTGGTAATAGCGGGCGGTATGCACCGGCGGCTCTCCCCAGTTGTCCGTACGCCAGGATACGTCCACCCCGCAGCGCTCCAGATAATTGGGCAGGATTTCGTACAGTTCCTTGGTTTCCTTCGGCTCCAGGATGGCCCGTACCCCAGCCGCCGTATAGGTGGCGGAAGCATCGGCCACCAGCGCCACCACGCTGTCGCGGGAGGTATAGGGATTGGTTTCCTTCGGATAGCCGTACAGCGAAAAATGGTCCCGCCGGGCCGATTCTCCGATCATCAGCACACACACGTCTTTGGTGGCCGATACGGCCGTGGCATCCGGCAGCGGAATCTCCTTCACGTTCTTTTTCTTTTCGGCATCCAGGTAGCGGAAGGTATTCACCACATAGGACCAGGGCAGCAGCAGACTGCCCAGTTCAGTCGAATTGCGGTCAATCCACGGCCAGTTGGACATGTTGCCGAAAATGAGCACCAGCATGCTTGCAAGGGCGATTCCCAGCCGGGAAAGGAGCTGTTTCCAATTGCCACAGTCCACTTTCCGACGCAGGGCGTACACCCCGGGCACGATGCCCAGCAGCAGCACATACAGCACGAAGGCCAGGGAGAAGAAGCCCGAAGCCTCCGAATACTGTGTCCGCAGGACGTTCCCCATCATTTCGTCCGTAATGAGAACCTCGTAATTGTTCACAAAATACAGGGCGATGGCATTGCCCACCAGGAGGAAGGCCACCAGGAACTTCCCCACCCCCCTCAGGCAGTACACCAGGAGGTAGGTAACGAGGAAGTTCAGGGCCAGCATCACCAGCACGAACAGCAGGACAATCATCCAGGCATTGAATCCGCCCTCCAGGCACTGGGAAAGGTGCCGGAAAAACGGAAAGTGGAAGGCCACCAGGGTATAGAGGCTGATGACCAGGCTATAGCGCGTAAGGCTCGTTTTTTCGTTAAAGAGCTTCATCGTTTGGCAAACAATCGGTAAAATGCCCACAGACTTGCCGCCGCCAGCAGCAGGAGCAGGAGATTGAACAGCAGCGTCAGGGGCCAGTTCACGCGCTGCGGGGCGTTATTGAACGGGCTGTCCTGCACCGATGCATCGTAGCGGGCAAAAGGATTGGTGTAAATCACCTCCCCCTCCGGGAAGAAGGCGGTGATGCGGGCATAGGGTTCATCGGCCCCAAGGACAAAGCGCAGACGGTCGGTATCGCACAGCAGGGCCAGCGTAGCGTGGTCCTGGCCGTTCACGCGGATGCTGTCGGCGCTCCGGGACAGGTCCATGAAGAGGGTATCCCCCTGCAGGCCGATGTCCTTGATATAGGGTAAATCCTTGTTTTTCTGATATTTGACCTCCCAGTCGCCGTTTCCGTAATCGGGCACCCGCATCGCATAATAGCAGCCGCCCAAGAGAGCCTCCTTCAGGTCCTCATAGCGGGCCGAAGGCGTGCAGATGAAATTGCAGCGCCGGGCGATGCAGTCGCTCCGGAAGGCGTGATGCAGGTCGTCATTGGCCAGGCCGAAGCTGTAATGCCCTGCGCTGAGCGCCCAGTCCCAATAGTCGTTTTCGGTGCTGACACCCGTGTCCAGCTCCATGATCTCGTAGCCGGACAGGCGCTGGAGCTGCCGCTTGGACAGGCCGGCGGTTCGGTAAGGATGGTTGATCTGAATCAGGTCCGAGCCCTTGCCCAGGTACTGGAGCTGAAACTGCTTTTGGGAGGCCAGCAGCGGCAGCAGCGGGTCCAAATGGATGACGCTCCGGCTACCGAAAACCAGCTTGTGAAACTTCAGGGGGCTGTAGCCCTGCTCGTACACGTTCACCTGCAGGGCTGGGTCGAAGGGATGGGGCGTAAGCTCGTTGTGGTTGGAAAAGGTGACGATGTCATAGCCCAGTTTCCGGTAGGCATCGAAGGTCTCCTGCGCCGTGGCCTCGCACTCGTTGGGCGGGAAGGGGCCCTTGACCCGCGTATGGGTATGGAAATTGGCCCGTTTCCAGCCCCCAGTGCTGTCCAGGGCATGGTAGGGGTTGAAAATATCCGGTCCGCAGAAGGGGGCCGGTTCCCGGAAATCGTATATGGGGCTGACGCTGGTACCCAGCACCAGCAGCACCGCCAGCAAAACCACGGAAGCCAGCGCCTTGAACAGGATATGCAGGGCGTTTCGCATCAGATCTTATGGGCTTTGGCAGGCGGAATCAGCACCTTCAGGGCGCGGGGCTGCACGGACAGGTAGAACGGGCCGTGGGCGCGGAAGGGGTCTCCGTCATAATGCACGGCGCCGGCGCCTTTCCGGCTGATGCGGAACGAAGGACCGCTGAAATGCAGGAAATGGTGGCTGGAAGGCGCCCTCCCGGTCATCAGGCGCGTCGCCAGATCCGGAATCTCCAGCGTGGAGAAGGGGTTCACCACTACTACGTCCAACAGACCGTCCTGCAGCGAGGCCATCGGCGCAATCCGCGCCTGGTTCCCCCACTGGTTGGCATTGGCCACCGTCACGAAAACGGCGTCGCCCTGCCACAGCAGCTTGCCATCGGCCCCGTGGATGCGGTAATTCGAAAGCGGACGCCGCAGCCATTCCTCCCAGGCCAGGGAGATGTAGCGCGGCAGGCCCCGGGTGGTGGATTTGGCAAAATCCAGGCTCACGCGGGCATCCAGGCCGAATCCAGCGGTGCAGAAGAAATCCTTGCCGTTCATCCGGGCCACGTCAATGGACGTTTCGAAGGAGCGGTTCAGCGTATCCACGGCCAGATGCGGCTGGCGGCTGATGCCCAGATGCAGGGCCAGGCCGTCCCCGCTGCCGCAGGGAATGATGCCCAGCGCCTTATCCGATCCCACCAGGCCACGGGCCACCTCGCTCACGGTCCCGTCGCCCCCCACGGCTACGACCACCTCCGCATCACTTTCCCGGGCCATGGTTTCGGCCTGTCCGGGAGCGGCGGTAAAGCGGATTTCCGGCTGGTACAGGGAGAAATCCAGGTGCCTCCCGATGGCGGAAAGCACCTGTGATTTATCATTTTGTCCGGAAATGGGGTTGACGATAAAACTGATCTTGCGGGGCATATTACTTCTTTGGATTCAACGAACAAGTGGCACAAGCCTCCGAGAACTGGCCGTCGCAAAGCTTCTTCCCTTTCTGGGCCGCCAGCATTTCCAGTTCTTCCTGCTTGGCACATTTGATCCCCCGCTTGCGCATTTCCGGGTTGGTGGAGATTTCCCCGTCCGGGAAAGGCCGGTGGAAGAAGAAAATGTTCACCCCCAGGAGCAGCACGGCTACTCCCACGAAAATGATGGCGGCAAGCAGGGTTTTGACCATGGACTACAGGGGAAATTCGGAGGAGATGGGTTCGTAATTATACACACGCAGAATCATCCGGGCGAAGGTATCGGCCAGGCTGACCACGCGGAACTTGCCCCAATACTCCTGCTTGTCGGGATTCAGGGGAATGGTATCGGTGACGTACACTTCTTCCAGGGCGCTGGCCGCGATGCGCTCGTAGGCCGGACCGGAAAGCACGGCGTGGGTGGCGAAGGCGCGGACGCTGCGGGCGCCCCGCTTGATGAGCTCGTTGGCGGCCTCCGTCAGGGTACCGGCGGTGTCGATGATGTCGTCGATAATCACGATGTCACGGCCTTCCACCTCACCGATAGGGGTGATGCGCTCCACCACATTGGCCCGTGCGCGGGTTTTGTGGCAGATGACCACCGGGGTGTGCAGGTTCTTGGCGTAGGCGTTCACGCGCTTGGCACCGCCCATATCCGGAGCCGCCAGGGTGAGGGTGTCCTTGTACTGTTTCTGCAGCTTCTTCAGGATGGAAAGGAAGTCATAGCTGGCATACAGGTGGTTCACCGGGAAGTCGAAGAAGCCCTGGATCTGATCGGCATGCAGGTCGCAGGTCATCACGGCATCGGCCCCGGCCACTTTCAGCATATTGGCCACCAGCTTGGCGCCGATGGACACGCGGGGCTTGTCCTTGCGGTCCTGCCGGGCCCAGCCATAGTACGGGATCACGGCAATCACCTTGTTGGCCGAAGCACGCTTGGCGGCGTCGATGCTCAGGAGCAGTTCCATCAGGTTGTCCGACGTGGGGAAGGTGGACTGGATGATGAAGCAGGTGGCTCCACGGACGCTTTCGGCAAAGGAGGGCTGGAACTCGCCGTCGCTGAAACGGGCTACTTCCAGAGGCCCCAGGACCACATCGGGTTCATCGGGCTGCTTCATACGGTTCATCGCCGCAACTACTTTTTCCGCAAAATAGCGGGAAGCATCACAAGTAAACAGCGCCATCCGGTGCTTATGGACATCGTTTATCATAATGATTGAAGTATGGTTCCTATGTAATCCAATATTTCTTCTTTTCCTGTGGCCTTTACCGAGGAGGACACCCAATATTTCTTCTTTTCCTGTGGCCTTTACCGAGGAGGACACGAACACGGGCGGAAGTTCCTCCCAGTCCTCCAGCAGGCGGCCCTTGTTTTTGGTGAGCTGAAGCTGCAGGGCATCGGTCCCCATCTTGTCGGCCTTGGTGAAGATGATGCCGAAGGGAATGCCCTTCTCCCCCAGCTCGGCGATGAAGCGGAGGTCCACATCCTGCATATCGTGGCGGGAATCCACCAGGACAAAGAGCATCACCAGCTCCTGGGAATGGTTGATATAGTCCCAGATGATGTGCCGGAGCCGGGCCCTGTCCTTGTCCGGAAGCTTGGCATAGCCGTAGCCGGGAAGGTCCACCAGGTACCACTTGTCGTTAATCAGGAAATGATTCACCAGCTGGGTTTTACCGGGGGTCTGGGACGTTTTGGCCAGCTTGCCGTTGCCGGTGAGCATGTTGATGAGCGAGCTCTTGCCCACATTGCTGCGTCCGATGAAGGCGAATTCCGGCTTCAGCGGCTGAGGCTTCTGCCCCACCCGCGTACTGCTGCCAACAAATATCGCCTTGGTAATTCTCATACTAACCGAACGCAAGCGCAAAGATAAGCATTTCCGCTGA
>CACYHZ010000023.1:0-19523 GCA_902774345.1 uncultured Bacteroidia bacterium
GGAAAATTCGTCTATCTGGGCATGGAAGGATTGCCAGCATGAAAGTGGAATTTGTGGAGAAAGATTAAACAGACTTTAAAGATATTTACAAAGGATAACCAAACAAAAACAATGAAAAAGATTATATACCTTCTTTCTGCCCTGTTGGGCACTGCATTAGTCCTGGGGCTTGTTTCCTGTAACAAGAACAATGACAGCGAACAGCCGCTGCCCGCTGCAAAGATTACGGGAACCAAGTATTACCCGGAGGACAAGATGACCGCCTATAACATCGAGTACCCTTCCAAGGACCCGTTCGGCAATCCCGTTACCCTCTCCGGTGCCATCACCGTGGGCGATGAAATCAAAGATGGGAAAGCTCCGGCCGTAGGCGTAGTGCTTGTCAACCACTTCACCGTATATCGCAAGGACCAATGTCCCTCCAAGGGAGACCTCATGATTCAGAAGTTCGTGGTGGGCAGCCACATGGTGGGAGTATCGGCCGATTATTACGGCTTTGGATGCACGGAAGCTAAAAACCAGGCATATTGCGTGGGTTCTGTCAATGCACAGGCCAGTATCGACTGCCTCCTCGCCGCCCGGGAACTCTTCCCCAGCATTAACATTTCCATAGACAAGAGCAAAGACTTCCTCTTCAACCTGGGCTACTCTCAGGGTGGTCAGACAACCGTAGCCGTGGAAAAGTTGGTCGCAGAAAAGTATCCGGACATCAAGATTACCCATTCCTTTGCCGGCGGCGGTCCGTACGACATGCCAGCCACGTACAAAGAGATGACCCAGACAGACATCTCCGGCATGCCTTCCACCATTATCAGTGTTATGCTGGCCTTCAACGAGTACTACCAACTGGGCTATTCCCGCGACAGGCTGTTAAGGGGTGACGCCCTTGCACACGCAGACGACTGGCTCCTGAGCAAGAATTTCACTCAGCAGGAAATTGATGCCAAAATCGGCTCTCTGAGTTTTTCCAACTTCGCCAGCACGGAAATCCAGGACATGAATTCGGAAGTTTCCAGAAAACTGATGCAGGCCCTTGAAAAAGAGAACCTGGCCAAAACCTGGAGGCCCGCCAAAGGCGCACGAATCGCCCTCATCCACCACAAAAAGGACATCACCGTGCCGCTTGTAAACCAGACCAATCTGTATGATTATCTGGTGAACCAACTCGGCCTGAGCAAGGACGATATCACGGAAACCGTTGTCGGGGACATCACTTGGATGGATGATATGCCAGCACACGAAAACGGCGCCATCGATTTTGCCCTGACCATTTTTGACTTCCTTGTCAATAAATACGGCTTCGATTTCTGGCTGCTGAACGATGAGACTGTTGCCCAAATGATTGAAGATATTTTTAACGATTTATTCAATTAGGGTGGTTTTTTAAAAAGGAAGAATTTGAGAATTCATTGTCTATAAACAACGAAAACTGATATGCCCAATCCGTCCTTCAAGCTCCCGGAAAGTTATTCCTTCAAATCCATTTGGAGGATTACTTTCCCCATCCTGGTAGCCCTGGTGATGGAGGAACTGCTGGGGATGACCGACACGGCCTTCCTGGGCCGCGTGGGCGAGGTTGAACTGGGCGCTTCGGCCATTGCCGGCGTTTATTTCACCATCCTGTATATGCTGGGATTCGGCTTCTCCATCGGGGTCCAGATCATCATCGGCCGACGAAACGGGGAGGCCTCGGAGAGCGGGACAGGATTCGGTGCCATCGGACGTGTTTTCTGGCAGGGCGTCTGGTTCCTGACCGCCCTGGCCGTTGTGACCATGGTTCTGTCGTACCTGCTGTCCCCGCCGCTGCTTCGGGGACTCATGCAGTCGGAGAACATATTCAAGGCTTCCGTCATCTATGTGAACTGGCGGATTCCGGGGTTGCTCTTTGCCTATATGACAGCGCTGTTCCGCGCTTTCTACGTAGGAATATGTGAAACGAAGAGCCTCACCTGGAATTCCGTCGTGCTGGTGGCCAGCAATATTTTTTTGGACTGGGTGCTCATCTTCGGCCATCTGGGTGCACCGGCAATGGGAATCAAGGGTGCCGCCCTGGCCTCCACCATCTCGGAAGGCATTTCTCTCCTGTTCTTTGTGGTATGGGCCTTCTTTACGGCCGACAAGAAATACGGCCTGCAGAAGCTGGTAAAACCCATATGGGAGGAGCTCAGACACATCTTCTCCACCGCCTCCTGGGTGATGCTGGAGTATGTGCTGAATGTCTCGGTGTGGCTGCTTTTCTTCCTCTTTATCGAACATTTGGGCGAGGAGCAGCTGGCCATTGCCAACATCGTGAGGAGCATCTCCGAGGTACCGTTCGTCTTCTCGGCGGCCTTTGCCTCCACGGCGGCCACGCTGGTGAGCAACATCATCGGCGAAGGACACCCGGAAGGCGTAGTCCCGATTATCCGGCGGGTAATTATCCTCTGTACCGTAACCATGGTGCCGCTGCTGGCCTTCTTCGCCATTTTCCCGCATTGGATTATCAGCCTGTTTACCGATATTCCTTCCCTGGTTCAGGGTTCCGTTCCCACCCTGTGGGTGATGTGCGCGGCCACCCTGCTTACCTTGCCCTGGAATGTCTATCTGCAATCCGTCGCCGGCACGGGAGATACGCGTGTCTGTCTGCGCTGCGATGCGGTGGCGCTGGGCATCTATGCCGTGTACTGCACCGTCATCATCGGCATCCTCCATTCCGACATAGCCCTGTGCTGGACGGCCGATGGCGTGTATGCACTCTGCATCTGGATTCAGTGCGTGGTATATATCCATCGAAAGAAGTGGCAAGATAAACGTATATAATAGAGATGTTTGACAGCTTTTACAACAACTTCATAGCCGAGGACCGGTACAGGATGATCCTGGACGCCCTGGACTTTATGGTGGAGAAGATGGAGGCGACGCCCCTGAGCGAGGCACAGCGCAGCGAACTGGCCACCCAATGCCACCAGGTGGTGGAAGAACCCACCGTTCGGGGCTTCCGGGTAAAACTGATTATCTGAGAATTCAAAAATATTGCGTATCTTTGATGACTTTAACCTGACCCCCTTCATATGAAAAGGAAACTCCTGACAATTGGCTTCGCCATTCTTGTCTTCGCCATCCCCGTACTGTCCATTGTGAATGGGCAGCCTCTGGTTGACGTCCTCAAGGACCTTCGCGCCGAACTGACCATGATTCGGGAGCAAAGTACGGAGGAGCAGATCCTGTTCGACAAGGACTACGAGAAGCAGCATCAGCGGATGATCGATGTGATCACGGAGTCCAACGAACTGTCCATCCTGCTGTACACGCAGGATCAGCATATGACCTTCGACCTGGCCTATGCGCTGAACAAAGTTTCGGACGCCTACCACGATTTCAAAAAAGACCGGAGGCCGTACGACCGCATCGTCAGGGACCTGAATGTGGAGATTGACCGCTATGCCCGTCTCATCGAAGCCCTGCGCCGGCTCCCTCCGGTGATGACGGAAATCGAGATTGAAATTGTACCGGACAGCCTGCTGTACCACAGCGATTCCCTGGACCTGGAGTTTTCCGAGATTGCCACTTCCCTGGAAAAAGAAGTCATCCGCATTGCCATCAAGGACTCGCTTTCGTCCCCGTTCGTGTTGAACGAGGAAGGAGAGGTGATCCGGGATTCCTGCATCCTGCTGGCCTCCGAGCTCCTGAAACAGTATGCGAACAACCGCGCCACGATGATTGCGGACAGCACGCACTACCAGGCCGCCTACTGGCGGGTGAACGAAGCGTACAACTATGCCCAGTCCCGCTATCGCAACCTGGAAAAATATGTCTTCGTGGAGGGGCAGACGCCTTTCCGGGAGCTCCTGAAGAATCGCGAAACGGAATGGGCGAAGGTCAAGGCCGATTTGCGCGCCCAGTATGATTTTGAGGAACTGGACACTACGGAAACGGAAAACGAAGCTCAGGCGCAAGCGTCCGCCGAGGAAAAGGATGACGGAAGCCTGTTCGACGGCCTCACCAGCAAAGGGGCGAATGCGATGCTGGTGCTGATCTGTATCATCCAGCTTGTCGCCCTCATCTTCTTCTGGCTGCTGACCTACCTGATCCTGTGGCTGATGAGCCGGATCAAGCGATTCAAACGCCATCTGCCCCTGGAGCAGCTCCCGCTGTTCTCGGTGCTGGTGGGAACCGTCCTGTACTTCCTGGCGCTGGGCTTCAGCGTAGGTGGAAACGAATACATCGAGCTCAGCGCCCAGCACATCAACACCTTCCTGTGGCTGCTGGTAGCCATTACCAGTTCCCTGCTGCTGCGCGTGAAACCGGAGCAGGTCCGGCACGGCCTCCAGCTCTACTTCCCCACCTTCGTCATCGCCCTGATCATCATCGTCTGCCGTATCACCTTCGTGCCCGACAGGCTAATGACCTTCCTGTTCCCGCCCATCCTGGCCTTTGCCGTCGTCCGGCAACTGCTGTTCTGCATCGGGAAAAGAGGGAAAGCCACCCCTGTTGACAACGGGCTGGGCTGGGCCTCGCTGGCCATCTATCTCGCCGCCTTTGTCTTCTCCTTCCTCGGTTATACTTTCATCGCCCTGCTCATCCTGATCTGGTGGTATTTCCAGCTGGCCGCGATCCTCACGGTCTTCTGTGTCATCGACCTGCTGAACCGCTACAAGGAAAGGCGGCTGAAAAAGCTTGTGGATGACCGGCGGGAAAGCATCACCTATGTGAGCGGCAAGGACCGGGAGGAACTGCTGTTTGGCGTTACCTGGTTCTATGACCTCCTCAGAGACGTGGCCGTCCCCGTCCTGATCCTGCTCTCCCTGCCGCTATGCATCCATCTTTCCCTGGATGTGTTCGACTTCCACGACCTGTACTCCAAGATTTTCTACCAGCCCTTCGTCCTGCTGATGGACAAAGACGGCGTGGAGACCCTTCGCATATCGGGTCAGAGCATCATCGCCCTGGCCATCCTGTTCTACGCCCTGCGCTATGTGAACCGGGCCATCCACACCCTCTATCAGTTCATTCGCTACCACTCTTTCATGCGCAAGTTCAAGCGCGAATCCATCCGGGACAATGAAATCAACCTTTCCCTGGGGAACAGCATCATCAGCGTCCTGGTCTGGCTGGTCTATGTGGTGGTGGTGGTTACGGTGTGGAGGATTCCCACAGGATCCCTGAGCCTGGTGGCCGGCGGTCTGTCGGCCGGTATCGGTCTGGCCCTCAAGGATATCATCAACAACTTCATCTATGGTATCCAGCTGATGGGCGGACGCCTCCGGGTGGGCGACTGGATTGAATGCGACGGCATCCGCGGACGCGTGGTGGCCATCAACTACCAGTGCGTGGTGGTGGAAACCCAGGAAGGAACGGAAATGTCCTTCCTGAACGCCTCCCTCTTCGGCAAGAACTTCAACAACCTTACCCGCAACAACTCCTACGAATACACCAAGATTATCGTGGGCGTAGCGTACGGGACCGACGTCAAGAAGGTCCGCGAAGTACTGGTAGAGGCCATGCAGACCATGCGCACCAAAGACCGCTACGGCCGCGAGATCGTGGATCCCCAGTATGGCGTGTACGTGGTGGTCAACGAAATGAGCAACAGTTCCGTGGACATTGCCGTGAAACAATATGTGCTGGTGCCCGAGCGCATTGGGTACATTGACCGCTCCAAGGAAGTGATTTACGAGGCCCTGAACGCCGCCGGCATCACCATCCCGTTCCCGCAGTGCGATGTTCATCTGATTCACGACGACCAAACGTAAAGTGTATGCGTAGCGTTTCCCGTCTGTTTCCTGGCCTGGTCCTGCTGCTGTGCTGCGTCCCCTTGAAGGCGCAGTGGTCCGGCAGCGTGGATCTGTCCGGCGGAATGGGCGGAATGGTATCCGAAGTCTTCGAGGACAAACCGATGATTCACGGACTGGCACAGGGAACCTTCCAACTGAATTATCAGACCGGGAAGTTCAAGTGGGGCACCACCGTCAAGGGGAAGTGGGAGCCCAAATGGACCGACAACTCCCGCCTTTCCGTCAAGGACCAAATGCTGACGGCCGTCTATAAGGCGGCCTATACCAGACCGCTGACCACCAGTATCAAGTCGGACTTCCAGTGGACCCCTTCGACGGAAAGGAAATACAGCACGTGGATTCTGTATGAATACCAGAACGACCGGGCCCAGAACCATTCCATGAATTACAACGCGGAAAGTGAGGAATCGGAAAAGTTCTCCTACTACTACGAGCTGCCCAAGATGGATCAGCACAAGTTTGAAACCGGGCTGAATACCTCCAGAATCTTTCATGACGGGCGCAGCAAACTCCAGAGTTCCCTCGCGTTCCAGGCGGTCACCAGCCAGCGGATCAACACCTGGATCGTATTCAAAAGCGACGCAGAAGACGGCGGAACGGCCGTCAACCTGGACGATGATGTGCAGGGCTACGCCTGGATGTACCGGATTACCCCCAGCGGTACGGACTTCAAGCTGGACGGGGACATCCATCTGCAGATGACCGCGCTGGACGGGGCAGCCCAGTTAAAGTATGCCCCGGGCCTCCGCATTGCCTCCCGGCATTCCCTGGACCAGAACAGTGGCGCTACCCGCATCAATGTTACCCCCGGCACCGAACCGGGGACCTGGCGGGATTCCACCCGCCTGCGGGAAACTTTCAATTACCTGAGTCTCTGGGCCGAGCCCTACCTGACGGCCGATTTTCACTGGAACAGCGTCGAGGCGCACGCCGACTATGCCTGCCAGATCTATAGCCGGCGCCTGAATGACGACACCCATCAGCAGCCTCTGAAAATCAAAGGGGTATATCCGGTTGGAAAGGGAAACGTGAAATGGACCATTTCGCCCGTCCATTCCCTGAACCTGGTGAATGAGATGAGCGTGTCCCATCCGGATTACCTGAAGATTTGCTGGTACGACCGCACCGCCGGTTATCTGGACCAGCTGTATCGCGGAAACGAGCAGCTCCTGTCCCCCGCGAAGACGCGTTTTGCCCTGGAGTATGGAATCAAGTGGAAGCGCTTCATCTCCAATACGTCTGTCGGCTATACCCACGTCAGCAATGAAATTGACCAGACCTGGTTCAACGAGGAAATAGACGGTCGTCTTTACAAGGTGTTCCGCTGGCTGAATTCGGCCAACAGCCATACCCTGGGACTTGAGCAGAAGCTGGGATGGCGGGGAAAGATCATCACCGCCAATGCCGGCGTCGTATATAACCAGACCCAACGCATCGCCAAAAGCGACGGTGCTGTCAAAAAGACCTTCGACTGGCGCCTGACCGGCGACATCAACGCCAAACTGGGCAAGGGCTGGAGCATCGGGGCCAAGGCCAAATATCAAAGTAAGGTAGCCACCTTCTTCACCATCTTCAAAGAATACTGCGAACTGAATGCGTACGTGCAGAAAGACTTCAAGCACATTACCCTGTATCTGGAAGGCCACGACCTGCTGGACCAGCCGCGGGAGACCAGCTTCGAGTCGGAAGAATTGAAGGAATACTGGGTAGAAGAGGTGCGGAGCAACCGCCGGACGTATATCATCGGCGCCAAATGGAAATTTTAAGAAGTGAAAACTATGAAAGTACTTTTCGTCTGTAACAACGCATACATAATAGGAAACGGACTGTGTGCATCGGCCCGGAACACCGTTCGTAAGTTGCGCGAACACGGCGTCGATGCGCGCCTGCTGTCGGGCAAGAACCCCGACCCCAATGGCCCGCAGCCCGATTTCGCGCTCGATCAATTCAAGTTCCCCTTTTTTGAGCCCATCATCCGGGCCAACGGCTTCAGCTATGCCAAGATTCAGCGGGATGTCATTGCAAAGGCCCTCGACTGGGCCGATGTCGTCCATTTCGAAGAAGCCTTTCCGCTGGAGAGTGTAGTGCGCAAGATGGCGCTCGAACAGGGAAAGGCCTGCACGGCCACCTACCACCTGTACCCGCACAATATTACCGCCAACCTGGGAATGGGCAAGAACAATCCGCTGAACAAGTGGATCATCAACTGGACAAAATCGATTGTGTACAATCACTGCTCGGACATCCAGTGCCCCACGGCCGAAGTGGCCCGCTACCTGCGGGAGAACAAGATCGGCGCCCGCCTGCACGTCATCTCCAACGGCCTCCAGCTGCCGGAAGAACCGGTCAAGGCCCAGGAGGTGTTGCCGGACGATCCCATCGACATCCTCTGCATCGGCCGTCTGGCCAGAGAAAAATCCCAGGAGACACTGCTGGAAGCCATGCGTCACAGCCGCTATGCCTCCCGCATCCAACTGCGTTTTGCCGGACACGGAGCCAAGGAAAAGGCGTACAAGAAGATGGCTCGGCGCCTGATTGACCAGGGCATTCTGCGTTACGAACCCACGTTCGGCTTCTATTCGGGCCCGGAACTTCGCGAGCTGTCCCGGAAGTGCTACCTGTACATCCACTGCGCCTGGGTTGAGGTAGAAGGCCTTTCCTGTCTGGAAGCAACCCGGGAGGGACTTGTACCCGTCATCGGCGAAGGATCGCTGGTCGGAACGTCCGGCTTTGCCCTGTGCCCCGAAAGCCTGTATCCCCTGGGCGACAGCAAGGCGCTGGCCGAACGGATCGACTGGTGGATTGAACATCCCGAGGAGCGCAACAAGATGGCCCAGGCCTATGCCGATGCCGCCAGAAACTACGACATTGACAAGTCCATCGATGCCCTGGTGGCCATGTTTGAACAATCCCTGCAGAAATGAGCCTGAAGCTTTCTGTCTGGTGGGGGCTGGTCCTGCTGCTTCTTTGCTCCTGCTCCACGGCGCGCTACGCCATGGGGCCGCAAAGCCGTGACATCGAGGCCCTTGAGGGCTACCGCGGGACCATTCAGGCGGTCGATTACACCAGCAGCGAGAAGAATCTGGACCACCGGAGAATGGTGGTCTATCTGCCCGAAAACTACGAGAGCGACACGCTGCGGCGTTTCCCCGTCTTTTACCTGCTGCACGGTGCGCGGGGCAATGAAATCACCTGGGTGGACAGCGGAAAGGTGCTGCACCGCATCGATTCGCTCCGCATGGAGAAAAAGGCCCGGGACTTCATCCTGGTGATGCCCAATATGAACAATTACTTCGGCGAGGCAGATTACAAAAACGGGCATTGCGTAAACGCCATGCGCGCATTCTGGCTCCTGGACGGCGAGGCGGAACGGCACTTCATGCACGATGTAGTGAAGGTGGTGGACAGCCTGTACCGGACGGTTCCGGACAAGTCCGGACGGGCCATCGCCGGGATGTCCAGCGGCGCCCTCCAGGCTATTTACCTCTCGGCCAATGCCGTGAATTCCTTCGATTATGTGGGCCTGTTCTCCCCTTACACCTACCCCACCTTCTCCGCGCTGGGACACATGGATGTGTATGGACGCCTCTGGAAGAAGCTGGGCAGGCAATTCGCGGAGCCGCCGGCGCTATATGCCATCTATATCGGAAGGAAGGATGTTTTCCGGCCCCACATCTACCTGTTCGACCAAAAGCTAAGCCGGAAGGGTTACCCGCACCGGTTCACCCTCACGGGTGGCGGACACGAGTGGTACAATTGGATTGACTACGTCACCAATTTCTGCCAGAAGATCTTCCCGGAAGAAACGCAGTAACTTATTTCTTGATCCAGGAGGCGATAGACTGTGCCTTCACCTTGAACCAATTGTTGGAATTATCCTCCAGGAGCCGGTATTCGGAATGGTTTCCCCAGGAGGCAGGCAAGTCTTTGATTACCATGTCTTCGCCGGTGTCGTTCCGCAGATAGGGACGCAGGAATTCCTGCCATCCCCGGATGCGGGAAGCACTCTGGGACTGTCCCGTCCAGGGATTGTCCACGGTGGAGAAGTCTTTCAGATACTGGGTATAGCGGGCCTTGAAATCCGAAACCTCCAGAATCTTGTACAGCAGCACACATTCTTCCAGGCCCCAGCGGTAGGGGTTCTGACGGCCTGAGTCGTTCTGGACGCCGCAGTTATGGGAGGTTCCCAGGGTATTGTCGTAGTCGTAGGGCAACATATATACCTTGTAATTCTTGGCATCCCGGCTGTTGAAATACAGGTAGAAGTTGTTCATGTCGTTCCAGTAGTCGTCCCAATGGCCCAGGGCTACGTTGGCGGCATACATCTTCAGCAGCAGGTCCACATCGCACACCTGCTGGATCCAGTTGTAGAATTCGGCCCCTTTGAGTTTGTTCAGGTTCTTGATAAAGTCCTTCAGCTGCGCCTTGGCCGGATCGAAGAGCGCCGCGTCATCCTCCTTCAGTTCGTAGGCGTAGGTATTGGAAGAATTGTCGTCCTGATGGAAACGCCAGTCGTCCGTATCGCGGAGGTTGGCCCCCCAGGCGCATTTCCACAGGAAGCCCTTTTCCTCGCCGAATTCCGCCCGCCGCTTCACATATTGCCGGTCTATGGATTCGGACATCAGATAGATGCCGAAATAGGCCGGGCTGTCCTCCCCTACGGTCAGGTACAGCCGGCACCAGGACGTCTTGGGGGCCGTCCAGACGCCATAGCGGGAGAGCAGGTCGAAGCAGAAATGCTCCCGGATGAAGGAAGGGTCTTCCTTGGGATATTTCAGGTTGATGCGGCGGACGCCGGCCAGATCGCCTTCCTCGGTAAAGGTCCTGCAGTTCAGGCCGAAATGGGCATGGTGCCAATTGGGATTGGTGCTGCTGTGCTTCTCGCCGGAAGAGCCTTCCGGACGGCGGCGGGATGTCTGTCCCCGAAGGCGGAGGCCGACATCCTGGCTGGTGAAACTTTCCTCGCCCCGGTCCAGCAGGACGGAGGTGCACTGGACGTAGCTGTGGTTATGGTGGTCCTGGTCGTAGAGCTTCAGCAGCTTGTTCCACTCATCCACGGTGATGGAGATGCAAAGGCGGGGAAGCTCGGCATCGTCAAAGACATAATCGGCTCCCCGGACCACTGGCGGCTCAGACGGCAACTCTCCCTCTCCCTCTTCCGGTGAAGGCGTAGGCAAAGGCGGCAACAAATCCTTCCCGCACGCGGCGAAAAGGAGAAGGGTCGATAGAGCTGTCAGGAACCGTTTCATCGCTACTCGATCACGATCATCGTCCAATAGTTCAGGTACGGAACGGTTATATCAATCTTTATGCCATTCGCGCTCCAAACCGCTTCGCGGGGAACGCCGCCGTCCACATCCGGGGAGGCCACCCAGATTTTCCGGACGTCCCGGGAGGAACGGATGGACACCGTCAGGTTCTCGTGGACGGAAGGGACGGCCTGGTTCATGGAATCGTCCCGCCAGTCCAGGTGCTTGGCCTTTTCGAAGTTCAGCAGGTGCACTACCAGCTTGTCCCCCACCTGGAAGGCGGCCGTGTTCACGCTGCCTTTCACCGGGCCCCAGGCATCCATACTCACCTGATCCGAACTCACGTTCAGATTATAGCGCTGGGCGCCGTCCCGCAGGAGGTTCTCGTAACCGGTGAGGAAGTCGTAGTATGCCACCAGCTTTTCGGACAGCTCAGCGGTCATTTTAAGCCCTGCGCTGGGGAAATACTCATTGCTGAGCATGTGCTCCCCCAGTTCCAGGTGCGACCCGCCCAGGGCAAAGATGACGGCATCGGCCAGCAGCACCGCCGGCGTATTGAAATAACCGGACTGCTTGTAGTTCATGTAGGCCGCCAGCACCGTGTTCTTTTCCGGGGCCAGCAGCACGTTTTCCCGCATGATCTTGTCGATCTCCGAGAAACCCACGGTCCAGACTTCGTTATACAGGAAATCGGACGGCGCGGCGGCGATCTTCGCCTGCCCGTATCGGCTTACCGCATTGAAAGCCAGTTTTTTGGACGGCTGTGCCTGCTTCATCTTCTCCAGGAACTTGCCATAGCCGGAGGGAATGTCCACCTGCTGGCCGGCGGCATCGTAACGGGTGCCGCGGCTGCCCAGCTGGTCAATATGGAAGCCGTCGAAGGCGAAGACCTGGTACACATCGTCCACCTGGGCGGAAAAATAGTCCAGCCAGCCGGCATTTCCGGGATTCACCAGATAGATGTTGCTGCGGAACGGGGCGCTCAGGGGATGATAATCCCGGTTGCGCGCGCCGGCATCCGTGTACAGGTTCCAGGAAGGGCTCACGCCGTCCTCTTCGGCCCAGGCCAGTACGCCGTAGCACAGGTCGTAGAACATGGAGGCCATGTTGTAGCGGTGCGCTTCGTCAATATAGCCCTGAACCACATCCTTTTCACAGATATCTCCGATGATGCTGGGCCAGTCACTGTCCGGTTTTTCCGGCGTTCCCGCCAGCGGGTGATGGTGGTCGTACATCCAGTCATAATACTGGATGCCGTTGATGTGATAGCGGTTCAGGTTGGCGATGACCGAAGCGATCTTGGAAGGGGCCACGCCACCGAACTTGGACAGGAAGCCATAACGGGGAAAGCGCGTCCAGTCCGAGGAGGCATCCACCGCCACCGAACCCACCGTACGCACCACTCCCTGGGCGTTTTTGCCGATGATTTCCACGTAATAACCCTGAAAATCGGTGGCAGGTAGGGTCCAGGTCCAGGCGGCGCTGTCGTCCAGCAGCTGCTCCTCCACCACGTCTCCCAGGTGCCAGTAACGCACACCCAGGCCGCTCTGGCTGCGGTCGCCGGTAAACTGCACCACCGAACCGGGCGCATAGACGGCCTTGTCGGTGGTGACAGTGACATTGCGGAGAATCTGCTGAGGTACCAGCTGCGCTTCCAGACCCGTTTCCCCGGAAGGTTCAGGGCCGGGCGTAACGGGAGTCTTCCCGCACTGGCACAGCAGCAGGCAGGCCAGCGCGGGAATGAGTCCCCATATTCTTGCAGAAGGACGCATTAGTTCTTCTTGATGACGACGGTTTCCGTCTGCTGGTTCAGGGTAATTGAGTAGTAACCGGCAGTCTGGTCGGTAATGATCCACTTCTGATCCAGTTCCTTGATGCCAGTGGCGGCAACGGCGTCACTGGCCTTGTCGATGAAGATCATGTGCTCGGGCTCACCGGTCGGGACCTTGTTGGTGGTGGAAGCCAGGAACCAGGCACCGAACCAGTCCGTGCTGCAGTCGCAGGTGAACTTGAGTTCGCCGGCCTTCAGGTTGCCTTCCCAGGTCTGTTCCCACTCGTTCTTCTTGGTCATCGGGATGGAGTTGGCAATATCCCAGCCGGCATCGGTGGCGCTGCCGACAATCCAGATCTGCTCGTAAGGAGTGAACGGCACGATGAAGGCTTTTTCCTTGTTCTCACGGGCATACAGATACAGGTGGTACATACCGGCCTCGGCGGAGCTCACAGCCCATTCGATATTGGAGGTCTGGGAAACTGCAGTGGAGGACAGGGGCTGTCCGGCGGTTGCGGCATAATAGCCGTCGCCGCTGTCATCGGCGTTCACGTTGAAGTGGAAGTGGCCTTCCTTGAAGGTAACACCGGCCAGGAAAGCGTAGCTGCTGCGGAACATCTCATAGGGCTCTTCCAGGGCCGGACCGATGGTGTACATGGAGAAGTACTTGGGACCGCCGGTCTTGGTGATGGTGATGGTGAGCTTTTCGATGTTCAGGACAATCTTGTAGTTACCCTGCTCGGCGATGATGAACTTCGGGTCGGGGGTATCCACGTGAGGAAGGCTCTCGTCGTCCACGCGGTTGCCGTCTTCGTCCTCCCAGAGGTGGTCGCGGTAATACAGGGTGCCTTCTTCATCGCCCTTGCCGTAAGAAGGAACCCAGCCGTCACGAGTAACCATGAACTTGAGTTCGCCGGCAAAGAGTTCGCCAGCCCAGGTGAAACCGCCGTCCTCGCCTTCGATGGGCGACATTTCAGGGGCTTTGGACAGGTCCCAACCAGCCTCAGTGGCGCTGCCGATGAGGTACAGGATGTTGGGCTTGGGCTCGAAGGCCTTCAGGGTGACGGTCACGACGTTGGAAACCACGTCATCCACCTCGCTGCTCTTGATGGTGGCATAGATGCAAATGTCGAATTCGCCGGTCTGGTCGTTCTCCAGGCCGAATTCTTCCTTGGCAATCTTGTTCAGTTCCAGGGCCGTGCAGGAGTAGGACGTCACAGCGGGGCCCAGAGAGATCTCGTAGGCCGCCTCGAAGTTGCCACCCTTGTTGTCCACCAGGATGGAGTACTCCACGCGGGCGCCGGTACCCATATTGGTGGTAGCGTTCCACTGCAGGGTAAGGGCGGTGTCATCCTGATGGTCGCGGTCCATCACCGGAGAGGTGGTGGAAGCCGACAGGACGATGGGGGTATTGGTCTTTCCGTCTCCACCGCCGCCGGGGGTATCGCCACCGGAAGGACCTTCATTCTTGTTACAGGCTGCAAGTGCCAGCAGCATGAAAGCTGCGCCAAAAATCTTTTTCATATGCTAAGTGTTTTATTTATAGGCTTCATTCTGGGTAAACAGCGGGTTGGAATCAATCTCCACCTGCGGAACAGGATACAGGAGACGGCCCACCGTCGCATTTTTCTTGCCAATGCTGTGGAGGAACTTCACGGCATATTCGCCATTGTCAATCCGGATCATATCGAACCAGCGGTGGCCTTCGAAGGCCAGCTCCATGCGGCGTTCGTGGATGATGATCTCCTTCATCTCGGCCTTGGTCTTTCCGGCGGGAACCGGCGCCAGGCCGGCGCGGGCGCGGACGATGTTCAGCGGGACGCGGGCTTCGTCCGGATTACCCTGCTCGTTCAGGGCTTCGGCCTTCATCAGCAGCACATCGGCAAAGCGATAGACCACCGTATTGGCCGGGCAGTTGTCCACTTTGCTGGCCAGGCTCACGGGGATGCACCATTTCCGGACGTTATAGCCGGTGGTGGACCATTCCGGATCGTATTCCTTTCCGTCGAAGTCCGGGCAGCCCTCGTAGAAGATGGTCACGTCCTTGCGGAGGTCGCCGGGCTCGTAGGCGTCCACGAACTCCTGGGTCACGTGCTGCCAGCCGTAGCCGCCGCCACCCACCAGGTTGGAGTTGCGGGGGGCCATGAAGCAGTTCAGCCACTGGGACTGGTTGTCGTTGTCACTGAGCCAGTTGGTGCAGGCGGCAGGGTCGCCGGTGTACTGGATCTCGAAGAGGGATTCGGGACCGTTCTGGTTCAGCCGGCCGGTCTCGGGATTGTACCAGTTGTCGGCATAGGCCATCTTGGACAGGTCATAGCCCTGCGCCTCGATGTCCTGGCAAAGGGACACCACGCGGCCGTAATTTGTACCCAGGGTCAGATACACCTTGGCCAGCATGCACTCCGCCGCTTCCTTGCAGGCGCGGCCCAGGTCCGTATTACCGTACTGAGCCTTGTACGGAAGGCGCTGGATGGCTTCCTCGGTATCGGCAATGATCTGGGCATAAACCTCCTCCTTGGGCGTACGGGCCACATTCAGGTTGTCCGTCGCAAAGAGGGGCTTCGTGCGCAGCGGCACATCGCCGAAGAAACGCACCAGGATAAAGTAGTAATGCGCGCGGAGGAAGTAGCACTCGCCCATCAGGCGGGACTTCAGCGCCTCGTCCATTTCGGTGTCCGGGAGCACGCTCAAGGCCAGGTTGGCCCGCAGGATGCCGGGGTTGGAGCGCCACACGTCCGTTGCCGCCGCATTGGAAGGATCGGCCGTGAAATTGGCCAGCTGCACGGTTTCGATACCGTCGGTACCGCCGCCGGCGCCCACGGAGCTTTCACCGGCTACCACGTCGGTGGACCAGATGCGCATATTGTACAACTTGGGCCACTGGAGGGGCTGGTAGGCGGCATTCACCAGGGAAACGGCATCGTTGGCACTGAGTTCGGATGCGGTGCCAATGGAGTCATAGGGTTTCTTGTCCAGGAATTTGTCGCAGGAAACCAGGCAGAAAACGCCGAATAACAGGATATATATCAACTTTTTCATCGCATCAGAATTTAAGGTCGATACCCAGGCTCACGGTACGGGTCACCGGATAGGTTCCCCAGTCGATGGAAGAGACGCCCACTTCCGGGTCGAAGCCGGTATAAGAGGTGAGCGTGAACAGGTTGGTGCCTTCCACATAGACGCGGAAGCCTCTGAGCCCCACCTTCCTGGCTGCGCGTTCGGGCAGCGTATAACCCAGGGTGAGGTTCTTCAGACGGAGGTAGGAGCCGTCCTCGATGTAGCGGGTGGACGGGCGGGTGTTGTTGTTGGGGTCGCCGTAAACGGCACGCGGTACGCTGTTGGAGGTGCCGGGGCCGGTCCAGCGGTTCAGGACCGATGCATACTGGTTGCAGATGGTGGACATACTGGTCATATCCACCTTGGTCACGTTGAAGATGGAATTCCCGTACACGCCCTGCAGGAAGAAGCCCAGGTCGAAGGACTTGTACCGCAGGGTATTGTTCAGGGAAGCGATGAACTTGGGCTGGGCGTAGCCGATGATGGTACGGTCGTCCTCGTTGATGACACCGTTGCCGTCGATATCGGCAAACTTGATGTCACCGGGCTCGGCACCCACCTGGGTGGCATAGTTGTCCACGTCCTCCTGGGTCTGGAACAGGCCCACGGCCTTCCAGCCGATGAACGCGCCGATGGGCTGGCCCACCATATTGGTGCAGAAGTACTGGCCGAAGCCGGAGTCATTGTAATAAATGGCGTCAGACTCGTCCAGCGACAGGATCTCGTTCTTGTTGAAGGTGATGTTGAAATCCGTTCCCCAATAGAAGTCGTCGGTGACGATGTTGTCGGAGGAAAGGACGATTTCCACACCGGAATTGCGGATCTTGCCCCGGTTGGTGTACGGGACGTCCGTGTCGGAATAACCGGTGCTGATGGGCACGGTCATCTTCACCAGCATGCCGTTGGTATTCTTGATGTAGGCATCCACGTTCAGGCGCAGGCGGGACTGGAGGAAGGCGAAGTCGAAGCCCACATTGAACTGCTGCATCTCCTCCCAGTGGATGTCCGGATTGGACAGCTTATTGGCCACAAGGGAATTGACCACGTTGCCGTTGAAGGAATACTGGCCGGTATTGTACACCGACACAAAGCTGTAGTCGCCGATTTCCTGGTTACCGGTTACACCGTAACCCAAACGCATCTTCAGATAATTAAAGGCGTCCATCTTGGGGAACCAGGGCTCCTCGCTTACGCGCCAGGCGGCGGCGAAGGAAGGGAAGGTACCCCAGCGGTGACCCGGGCCGAACTTGGACGAACCGTCCAAACGGACGGTGGCCGTAAGCATGTAGCGGTTGGCATAGGACCAGTTCACGCGGCCCATGAAAGAGGCGATGGCCCAGTCGGAGCGGTTTCCGTTCAGGCTTTCGATCTCGGTACCGTTGTTGAACTGGCTGGCGTTGTCGGACAGGAAGCCCTTCTTCTGGCCATTCATGTACCAGCTGTCGCCCCACTGCAGGGAATTACCGGCCATCACATTCACCGAATGCTTCCCAAAGGTATTGTCATAGGTGAAATAGTTATCCAGCAGATAGCTCATATAGCGGCTGGACTGCGCCCAACGCTCGGATTCCAGCAGCGGATTGGGCGCCCAGTCATAGGCCGGACGGAAGCTCTCGGATGTCACGAACGTAGCGCCTACGCTGCCCACCGACTTGAATTGCAGACCCTTCAGCGGCAGTTTGATTTCCAAAGATTCGGCCAGCAGGAAATTGTAGCCCTGCGTGGTGGTCTTATTGAGGGTGGCGGTACCCACCTGGTTCTTCTTGTCACCCCACCACAGCGCGTTGCCGGTGGGACCGTTGTAGGTGATGCCGTCTTCCTTGAAGATGGGCAGCGCCGGCACCGACTTCAGGATATCGGACATCGAATAGTCGCCGTTGGTCTTGTGGTCGTAGCTGAATGTCAGGTTGGTGGTGAACTTGAGCCAGGATTTCACCTGGTTGTCCAGGTTCAGCTGGAAGGTGGCTTTCTTGTAGCCCACCGAACGGACGATACCGTTGTGGTCGGTATAGCTGCCGGACACATAATAGTGGTTCTTTTCGTTGCCGCCGGAGTAGGACAGGCCGTACTTCTGCAGGAAAGCGGGACGAATCATTTCGGCCAGCCAGTCGGTGCCCTTCCCCAGGGAGGAAGGATCGGACCAGGCGGGATTCAGGCCGTTGCCCGAAGCCGTCATCATGTCGTTGTTCAGGGCTGCGAAACCGGCGGCATCCAGCAGTTTGGGAATACTGGTTGCCTGGGCGAAGCCGTGGTTGGTGGTGACGTTCACCACCCCGTCGCCGGTGGAGCCTTTCTTGGTGGTCACGATGACGACGCCGTTGGCACCGCGGGCACCGTAGATAGCCGTGGCCGAAGCATCCTTGAGCACGTCGATGCTTTCGATGTCATTGGTGTTCAGGGAGTTCAGCCCCATATTCACCATGGGCACGCCGTCCACCACCAGCAGCGGGTCGGAGTTGTTCACCGTACCCAGACCGCGGATCTTGATGGTCACATTACTCTGCGGGTTACCGCTGTCCACAATGTACACACCGGCCATGCGGCCCTGTAGCAGCTGGCCCACGTTGGAGCTGGACTTGTCGGACAGCACGGAACTGCCCACACTGGAAACGGCGCCCGTGAGGTCGCTCTTCTTGACGAAGCCGTAACCGATGACCACGGTCTCTTCCAGCAGGGTGGAATCTTCTTCCAGGACGATTTCCACGAAGCTGCGGCCGTTCACGGCCACTTCGGCATCCACATAGCCCATGCAGGATACGCGGAGGACCTTGGCGGCCACCTTCAGGGAGAAGCGGCCGTCCACGTCGGTGACGGTTCCATTGGCTGTGTCGCCCACCGGCAGGACATAGGCTCCGATAACGGCTTCACCGGCCGTATCCTTCACCACGCCTGTCAGGGTCTGGGCGCCAGCGGTTCCCGCGACCATCAGCAGGATGGCGGAGAACAGGATTGCGAATTGCTTTCTCATGCTTACTTGATTCTGATCAGCCGCATCTTGCTGATGGCGGCGCTGTTCGTTTTAATGTTCATATTCACGTTCTCCAGCTCGAAGCTGAGGCGGAAAACGTGCTCGCCGGCGGTGAGATCCACCATCCGGGAGGGGGTATATTTCCAAATGTCATAGGCATCCGTGCCGCACTGGGGCATAACCACGACGCCCAAGCGCTCGGAGCCATCCCACAGCGTGCGGATGGCGCACTTGTTCTCGGTCTCGATGGGACCGTTGGCATTGGCATACAGGAAGTCGATGGCATAGACCCCGGCTTCGGAAATCCGGACGGGGATGCGCACTTCCGTATTCTCTTCCAGGGTCAGGGGCAGGTACCCGGCGCCTTCATACTGCGTATAAGGGGCCTTTTCCGTCTTGGCCAGTCCTTCCAGCGGAACCATCATGAGGTTCTTGCACACATAGTTCACCGGTTCGGAGGCGAAGGAATCATAGCCGTTGCTTCCGATGGCAATCACCTGATACTCCCCTTCTTTCTCCATCTGATAGAAGGTCTCGGCGGTCTCGTGGCAAGGCTTGCCGTTGCAGATGATCCTATAGGCCCGGGCGCCTTCGCAGGCTTCCCAGTTCAGCATATTGTCGTTGCGGATGCAAACAGGCGTATCGGGCGAATAGGCATTGGCCACCATCGTAATCTGGCTGGGCCGGATATGCTTGTCCAGGAC
>CACYHZ010000023.1:19588-26302 GCA_902774345.1 uncultured Bacteroidia bacterium
TTCCGGTAAGGGAAGCCGGTGAGTTTGCGCTCGCCGTCCATCGTCTTGGGAACGAAGGGGGTAAAGCGGAGGGCGTCCACGTCATAGGACATCCCGAAGAGGACGGAATAGACGATGCTCAGGCTGCCGGAGAGGCACCACAGCATATTGGAGGAATTGATTTCCGTGCCCTGCCAGTTGCCGTTGTAGATAACCATATTCTCCTTGTTGGTCAGGTACAGGCCGGCGTTGCGCAGGATGCAGGCGATGGAGTGCAGCACGCCCTTTTCGTTGCCGGCATAGGCGCAGGCTTTCATCCAGAAGGCCTGGACGAAGGGCCACATGGCATCGTTGTGATACGGCGGAATGCCCGCGATATTGGGGAAGAAGCAGGACGTGCCGAAGGCCTGGTTGGCCATGCTGGAGCAGATGCGCTGGGCCTGTTCCGGGCTGGCAATGTCCCACAGGACGGCCAGGGACTCGCCCAGGGTCTCGGAGCGGGGCGATGCCATCAGGAACTGACGGCCATACAGGTACTGGGCATAGAAGCCCTTGTCTTCCTGCCAGAGCCAGGTATTGATGCCGTCGCGGAGCTTGTCGGCATACGCATCATACCGGGCGGCGTCCGTCCCGCCCAGCATCGTCTCCATCCGGGACAGGATGCGGAGCGCCTGGTAGTGCACGCAGCAGGTACCCAGGTTTTCGCTGTTGTAAATATCGGCACAATCCATCCACAGGGGATATTCCTGCTTTCTCCAGTCCAGGAAGGAGTCGGTGGAAACGGGCCAGCTGCCGCCGCTGCCCGTATCCTGGATGATACGCCCGCGTTCGTTGATTTTCCTCAGGAGGCTCTTCTTGGCGGCTTCGGTCTGGATGTGCGACATTGCCAGGAGCGTGGAATAACTCACGTCCCGGGTCCAGACGCCGGCCCATTCCCTACCCGTGCGGAGGGTGGAATCCGGCTCTACGGCATTCTGGCTCTCCTCCAGGGCCAGGTTATACACGGCTTCCTCATAGTTACCCGGAGCCTCATAGGCAGCAAAGCGGGAAATGTCCCGCGAAAGTTCCCAGCGGCCCTCCGGCTTGTCGGCCTCGGGGTAATCGGAAATCAGGGTGTGGGCATCAGGGGCGCTTGCTTGGTAATGACCCTCTGCCACTTGGGTTACGCCGTCGGCGGTGAGGACGAAGGTATCGGTTTTCCAAATGGTCCCTTGTCCACAGGCCCCAGCCAGAAGGCCGGCAAGCATCAAGGCGGCAATGCTTCTATTCATGTCTGTCAATTTTTATCTCGCCAATCCTGGCCACGGCTTCCTCGAAACCGCCCTGGTCCGACAGGGCTGCATTTCTGAGCTTGGACCGGTAATTATACACGGTCGAAAGCGACGTGCGCAGGAAATGGGCAATTTTCACATTATCGGTGACTCCCAGCCGGATCAGGGCCAGGATGCGCAGTTCGGTATTCATCAGCCGGCCCGGCTTGGGCTCCAGCTGCTGACCGGGTTTCAAGAGCCGGTTCACGTCTTCCACAAAGGACGGGAACAGGTGCAGGAAAGTCTCGTCAAAACTGTTGTAGAAGCTGCGCAGTTCGGTTTCCGAGTCTGAAGCGGTCTCCAGTTCGGAAGCCACGTGTGCGGCTCCGAATTTTCTGAAATCAAGCAGGATCTTTCGCCGGTAGCTCTCCATCCGGTCGATGCCGGCGGCGGCCTGCTCCATATATTGGTAAAGGTATTCCTCCTTCAGGTAACCTGTCTCCTGCAGTTTTTGGGAAATCTGGCGCAATTGCCGATTCGCTTCCAACAAACTGCGGTTGGCCCGGCTAATCGTACGCTGCTGCCGCCAGACCAAAAAGACAGCCAGTGCCAGCAGCGCCAGCAGCACCGTGAGCACCAGCATCAGGCGGGCCTGCACCTTGTTCCGCTGTTCGATATCCCTTTCATACGCTTCGCCGATGGTGTTCAGGAACGGATAGAACTCCACGGAACGCACGATGGTGTTGCTGGCTTTCAGGTCCTCCATTGCGCAGCGGATGTACCGGTAGGCGCGGGAAAGGTCCCCGTCCTGGTACAGCAGATAGGACAGTTCCTGCAGGGAACGGTATTCCTTTACAGGGGTGCGGATATCGGCAATGGCGCTGGCGGCATAGTGCCACTTGGCCTTTTCCGGGTTGCCCAGTCCCTTGTACGAAGTGGCCATACAGTAGTCCAGGATGGCTTTGTCGTTCTCATGGGTCATGGGGTCGTTGTAATGGCTGGTCAGCAGGACGATGGCGTCATTGTACCGCTGCTGGTCGTTCAGTTTTTCCCAGGCAGAAAAGACATAGCCGATATCGCTGGACGGCAGGTGCCGGATCAGGGAATCCCGGTACTCCTCCTTCCGGGCCGCATAGGTCCGGATCCATTCCTCGAAGACCGAAGTGGCCTCCATGGTGGAATAGAGGGTATGCAGGCAGTGATAGTACTGCGCGCTGCGGGAGCTTACCTGCGCCAGGAGGTCTTCGGCCTGTCCATACTGTCCGGCGTTGGTGTAGATGTCGGCCAGCTCCATGCAGGAAACCTCCCACTTTTCGCGGCCGTCAGGCATCGCTTGAGCCAAGGCAGTCTTGGCCCTGGCATAATACAGGGCCGAATCCAGGTTGTATTTGGCGTATTCGCGGTACAGGGCATCGTAAATGCCGTACCGGCCGCCGCCAGGAATGCCGGATAGGGAGGAACGGACAGCTTGGATCCGTTCCTCCTTGTTCCGGCTAAAAGTCTCCTTGTCCCGTATCACCTGATCCAGGTTCTCCAGGAGCGTACCCAGCGTCTGGGCCTGCGCCATGGCGGCGAGGCCCAGCAGGGTCGAAAGCAGGACAAGGAAGCGTTTCATCGATTACTGCTTGGTGCAGGAACCTTCCATCTTGTCCACATCCAGGACAATCTTGTAGACGCCGTCTTCGGACACGGTGTAACCGGTCTTGTCGCCGTCACCCATACCCTTCACCAGGGTCTTGCCGTCCATTTCGAACATCAGGCAAGGCCACCAGTCGCGCTGCAGGGGGAAGCGGAATTCCTCGTTGGCCAGCAGGGTGCCTTCCCAGGTGAAGATGCTGCCGTCACGGGAGAAGGATGCCATGTCGTCCAGGCTCCAGCCAGTAGCGGTGGCGCTGCCCAGGATATAGAGTTCCTCGATGGAGGTGGGAACGATGTCGCCGGTCCGGGTGATGGAAACCTGCATGTTCTCCACGTCGCAGACGATCTTCCAGATGCCGTCCTCATCCACGGTGAAGCCGGTCTTTTCGTCGTCGGAGACACCCTTGACAAGGGTCTTGCCGTCGGCGGCGATCATCAGGCAAGGCCACCAGTCACGCTGCATGGGGAAGCGGAATTCGTGCTCGGCGTACAGGGAACCCTCCCAGGTGAAGATCTTGTCGTTCTTTTCGAATTCTTCCATGGAATCCAGGCTCCAGCCAGTCTTGGTGGCGTCGCCCAGGATGTAGAGGTGATCCACAACCAGTTCCTGGGTATCATCGCTGATGAATTCGAACATGATGGTGAGGGCGTTGGTGTTGGCGGCGTTGATGGTGATGGTGTACTTACCTTCCTTCTCCACCTTGAACTTCTTGTCCTCGGCGTCGCTGAAGCCGATCACGGGCTCGTAATTGTAAGGATCGTCGGACTTGTTCACGATACCAGGCCACCATTCACCGTTGTTCTGAAGCAGGAACTTGATGTCGGCGTTGGCATAGAGGTGACCCGTCCAGGTGAAGGAGGCGCCGACTTTGGTCATGGCCTCGGTCTTGTCCTGAGACCAACCGTAAGGCGTACCGTTACCGATGGGATACAGGTTCTCGATGGGATACTGTGCCTTGCCCAGGTTCACTTCCACCACGTTGGAAAGAACGGCGGCGACTTCTTTCTTATCCTTGGCGGTCACGCGGACGCGGGCCGAAAGGACAAAGCCTTCGTTCAGGGAAGCACCGATTTCAGAAGCCAGGGTTGCCAGTTCGGCGTGGCTGAACTTCTTCTCGAGGCCGGAGCACTCGTAAGCGACACCGGAAGCAAACTCCGTGTCACCCTTCTTAGTGAGCTGGAGGCTGTACACGGGGGTCAGGCCCACTTCCTTCTGCTGGGTCCAGTTGTAGGTGAGGGCGATCTCCTCGCTGGCTTCGTCTACGATAACAGTGCCGGGATTAGCAGCCAGGACGGGGGCGGTAAGAGCAGAGGGCTCAGTTCCGGGCTCGTCTTTCTTGTTGCAGGATACTGCAAACAGGCAGGTCAGGCCTGCCAGGGCTAATACATACTTTTTCATAGTGAAATGATAATGAAATTATTGGTTGAATGTAACTTGACTTTCTTTCCGTTCACAAAGGCGGATTTCGCTTTCTTGCCGGGCACCTGCAGTTGGATCCGCTGATGCACGGGTGCCTGGAAAACGCTTTCGGAGGATGCTGCGGGGCCGTATTCGATGCGATAGCTGCCTTCGGACAGGGTGCAGGAGAAGGTGGTCTTGGCATATTCCCCGCGGGCATAGCCCAGCGAAACGCCGTCGTCCTCATAGAGGGTGTAGGTCACCGTCTCCCCTTCCCTGGGATAGCAGCGGAGCACCAGCGGGGCTTCATCGGCCTGACCGGTGTGCATCACTACCGGAATGGTAGGCACCATACTGCCTTCCTTCACCAGCAGCGGGGTCCGGTCCAGCGGAGCGGGCACCTGCACGTAGTGGCCGCCTTCATAGACCGTTCCGTCGTACCAATCTATCCATCGGCCCTTGGGCAGATAGACTTCGCGGGTACGGGCGCCCTGTTCCACCACCGGCGCCACCAGCAGGCTGCTGCCGAACATAAACTGCATATCGGTGCGGCGGCATTCCCGGTCCTCAGGGAACTCCAGGAACATGGCCCGCATCAGTGGAAGGCCGGTTTCGTAGGCTTCGCGCGCACAGGTATAGATGTAAGGAAGCAGGGTGTATTTCAGTTCGATGGCTTTCTTCGCGGCCTCCATCGCGTAAGGCGGGAACATCCAGGGCTCCACGGCCGTGTTCCCCTCGTGGTGCGAACGGCTGAGCGGGGTAAACAGGCCGAATTGCATCCAGCGGACATACAGTTCGGCGGCCTCGACATAATCGTCGATGTTGCCGCAGTAGCCGGTAATGTCGCCGGTAATGAAGGGAATACCGCCCAGGCCGGCCGAGAGCATCATCGGAATCTGATAGGCGAACTGCTCCCAGCTGTCGGTCATCCGGCGGGCATCGCCGCTGTCTCCCGTCCAGGAAAAGCAATAGCGCTGCATGCCGGCAAAGGCGGAACGCGTCATCTGGAACAGGCGAAGGTCCGGATTCCGGCGGTTGAATTCTTCGGTGACCACGCGGTCCCAGTACAATCCATACATATTGTGGACGGCCGCATGCGGGCCTGCATAATGCTGCATGTACAGGCGGTCGGTCTCTTCTTCGTTACTCCAGGCGGGTTCACCCATATCGGTCCAGAAGCCATCTACGCCATCGTCGATGACCTTTTGCTGCCAGTCGCCCCACCAGGCGGCGGCGTCCGGGTTGGTGAAATCCACCACCCCGCAGCGGCCGCCCCAGGGCCAGGGCATATCATAGCTCTTGCCGGTCCGGCTGTCCTTGGCCAGGAGGCCCAGACTGTCGGCCTGTGCCCACTGGAAGGCATTCCGCTGGGAAATGACGGGATCCTGGGAAACCACCACGTGGAAGTCCAGGGAATGAAGGGTATCCAGCATCTCCCGCGGATTGGCATAATGATCTTCGCGCCAGGTGAAATCCTGTAGGTACTGCGTCCAGCCGATATCCTGATAGATGACGTCGCAGGGGATGTTCAGCTCCCGGAACTTCCGGACCACTTCCAGGGCCTGGTCCTGCCAGATATACAGGCCGCGGCACTGGGAGAAGCCCAGGGCCCACTTGGGCGGCATCACGGGCTGGCCCGTAAGACCGATGTATTGCCGAAGGATGTCCTTGTAATCCTCCCCGGCGATGATATAATAGACCAGGGCGCCGCCATCGGCCTCGAAGGTATAGTTGTCGCGGCCGGTAAAGTCGAAGGTGGTGCGCCAGCTGTTGTCGAAGAAGATGCCGTAGCGGCGGCTGCTCAGGAAGAAGGGTATGCTCTTGTAAAGGGGATCCTCGTCGATGCAGTAGCAGGGCTTGTCGCTGTTCCACATGGTGTAGATACCGCCCCGGCGCTCCAGCAGGCCGCCTTTTTCACCCAGGCCGAAGATGGATTCGTTCCGGGCGAAGCGCTTGGTGCAGATGATGCGCTCCCCTTCCTTGCGGTAACCGCCCGGAACATCGGCCACCAGGACATTCTGGTAAATGTCATAGACCTTGATGGCGAAGGGATCCGGTTCCACGGTTATGCGGAGGGCACCCGTATGGATGTCGTAGGCACGGCCGTCCTCTTCCAGGAGGATGTTCACGGGGGCCAGGTCGTCGGAGACCACAGCGGGGGTTGGAGCGTGGTTCAGAAATTCCCCGTCGAAGGCATATTCTACGCGGACTACGCTGGGGCTGCAGAAACGAAGGAGGACGCGGGCGTCGCTGCCCGTTTCGAAGACCACTTCCCGGTCCGATAATTTGGCATAGCCACTTTCCCTGGCTTGCAGGCTGGCCGGAAGAAGGAGGGCGAATGCCGCCAAAAGATGGAGAAATCTCTGGGTCATTACTATGCGGTTACAATACAAAGATACATTTTTCCCTATGTGCGTGACACACGTACACAAAAAAAGTAAGAAAAAA
>CACYHZ010000024.1:0-20468 GCA_902774345.1 uncultured Bacteroidia bacterium
GAAGCGGGGCCATCTTGACACCTTCGGCGAACAAAAAAGCAGGCATGCGCCTGCTTTTTTCTAACCCCCACCGGCTATTGCCGGAGCCCCCTTTTAGGGAGCATTTGCCCTTCGGGGGTAGTTGGCCTCCGGCCTCCGGCCTAAGACCTTACCAGAATGTGAAGAAACTTATTGCTCTTCCGGTTTGGCGAATGGTTGTTCTTCGGGAGACTGGATATGACTCCGGATCACGCGCCAATTGTCATTTACCCTGCATCGCTTTGCTCTGAAAGTGCCGAAGTGATGGAGATGTCCCCAAAACACGGACACCCTCCGTGTTTCGTTACTCCCAGCTGCCGCCGGTGGCGGTGCCGTCGGCGGCGAAATTGAAGAGATACTTCATAAGGGGTTTGTCCAGATACCTTTCGGCATAGGTGGGAACCTTTTCATATTTCATATCCACACCGCCGTCCCCTGAGGAAGAAGTAGTTTTACTCACCTTCTCATTGCTTTTGTTTACGACATAGTACGCGTAATAGTAGGAGTGCTTGGCGCTGAATACTTCCTCTTTGGTGGGATCGAAACCGTCCTTCAATTGGATTTTCACGCAGGCACCCAGGGTGGCGGGCAGCTTGTCGGTTTGGACGGTCTTGGCCCACTCTTTAGAAGTCATGGTCTCGGCCTTTACCGCACCGGCGGCATCGTAGTACTCCACTGTCAGCGTGAACGCATTGAAGAGGTCATCGGAGACCGTAAATTTGTAGTCAATCACGGCGGAAACGGGGGTGGTGTCCCGAGTTGGAGTATCGGGCTGGGAAGGATCGTTCTTGCCGCAGGAGGTGAACAGAGTGGCGCAGCAAAGGACGGCTGCGAGCGTCATCATAAGCTTTTTCATAAAAATGCATTTTAACACACAAAGATAGACAGAATTTTCCGAAGTGTCGATAGTTTGTTTCAAAAAGACTCTAGTGATGGAGATGTCCCCAAAACACGGACATCTCCATCAAAAAAGGCCGAAAATGACGGAGATGTCCCGGAAAATGGGACATCTCACGCATGGTTGGAGGACCGGAGGATAAGAAATAATGCTTAACTTTGGGGTTGGATAAATTTAACGTGATGGAACCAAAGCCGATTGATTTGAATGATTACATCCTCACCGGTGGAGGATTTATGGGTGAAAGCTATAACAGCAAGGACAACCCCGAGATTATGCTGAAGGTATATCCTCTGGATTGGGCGCGCCTGGCTCAGAAAGAATACGATCGCTCGGGGAAGGCCTATGCCCTGGGTATTCCCACTCCCGAGCCCAGGGACTTGGTCAAGCTCCCCGACGGGCGCCTGGGCATTGTTTTCCAGCGGATCCAGGGCAAGAAATCCTTTGCCAGGGCCATTGGCGAAGACCCTTCCAGGACGGAAGAGTTGGCCACCCGTTTTGCTGCCCTGTGCAAGAGCCTTCATACCACCAGGGTGAACCGGGAGAACCTCTCTTCCGGCAAGGAGTTTTACGCCCAGCTCATGGAAAACGACCCGTTCCTGACATCAGCCCAGAAGGACAAGGTGCTCCGCTTTATTGCCGATATTCCCGAGACCGATACCGCCCTCCACGGAGACCTGCACTTCGGAAATGCCATCTTCCGGGGCGATGAGAGCTGGTGGATTGACCTTGGGGAGTTCGGGTACGGGTGCCCTCTTCTGGATATAGGCGTATGTATGTCTGCTTTGACCTATACTCCTCAAGCGACGATCCGTGAACTCTATCATATGGACTTGAGCACGGCCGTCAGGTTCTGGCAGGCTTTCCTGAGGGCTTATTTCGGAGAAGGCCCCTCTCTGGAGGAACTGGAAGAGGAGATCAAGCCGTACGCCGCCCTTCGCTCGCTGATGGTGCAGCAGGTGACAGGCCGGCTGATTCCGGAACGCAAGCCCCTGGTCGAGTGCCTGTTTGTATAGCTATTGTATTTCTGAGGGGTTTTTGGCAAATTTGCATTTGGAAACAAATATCGGTGCTATGAAAACCATAAAAGAAGTTCTGTACGATTGCCAGGCCCGGAAAACGGCGGTGCTGGCCACGAATTTTTATAACTACGAAACGCTGGTCTGCGTGGCCCGGGCCGCGCAGGCGATGCAGGCGCCCGTGATGCTGCAGCTGACGCGCTCTTCCATCGACTATATGGGCTTGCACACGGCCTACAAGATGGGCCGCCAGGTACTGGCCGATTATGGCCTGCAGGGCTACATCCACCTGGATCACGGCCCCAGCCTGGAACTGGTGCAGAAGTGCCTGGACGAGGGTTTTGACTCCGTGATGATCGACGCTTCGGAGAAGCCCTTCGAGGAGAATGTGGAAATCTCGGCCAAGGCCGTGGAGATGGCCCGGCCCTATGGCGCCAACGTGGAGGCTGAACTGGGCTATGTGGCCAAACTGGGCCAGGAGCAGGGCGGCGGTTTCACCACGCCCGAGCAGGCTGTGACCTTTGTGAACCGTACCGGCGTAGACGCCCTGGCCGTTTCCATCGGCTCGGCGCACGGCTTCTACAAGCAGCCGCCGCACCTGGACATTCCGCGCCTCAAGGCCATCCACGCCGCTACGCCCGTAGCGCTGGTGCTGCACGGCAGCTCCGGCATCCCGCACGACCAGGTGCGCGAGGCCATCGCCAACGGCATCGTGAAGGTGAACCTGGCCACCGAAATCAAGGACAACTTCATGCGCGCCCTCAAGAAAGTGCTCTCCGAGAGTGAGGAAATCGACCTCCGGAAAGTGTTCCCGAAGGCCATGGATCCGGTGGTGGAACTGCTCAAGGAGAAGTATTCCGTTACCGGCGCGAAGGTCGAACTGTAAAATCATCCTTTCCCGCACAGGCGGAGGAACAGCCGAAATAACTGTTCCTCCGCTTTCTTTTTTCTTGTAGAAAAAGTTTTTAACTTTGTAGGATTGAAAACGTGTAAAAAACAAAAAACCGCAATATGAAAAAGATCTTCATCCTTTCCGTGGCAGTGCTGGCCCTGGCCGCTTGCCAGAATCAGACCCCCAAGCTGGGCGGCCAGACCTTAGACGAAATCCAGAAGGCAATGACCCTGGAAGAGAAAGTCCACTTCGTCATTGGTACGGGTATGGCCGGCGACGGCGAATCCGCCGTGGTAGGATCCACCCGAAACATCGTCCCCGGTGCCGCCGGAACCACCTATCCCATCGAACGGCTGGGCATTCCCGGTATCGTGCTGGCCGACGGTCCTGCCGGACTGCGTATCGACCCCACCCGCGAAGGTGACGACCAGACCTACTATTGCACGCATTTCCCCATCGGAACGCTGCTTTCCTCTACCTGGAACCAGCAGCTGGTGGAACAGGTGGGCGACGCGATGGGCCAGGAAGTTCGCGAATACGGCGCCGACGTCTATCTGGCTCCGGCCCTCAATATTCACCGCAACCCGCTGAACGGACGCAACTTCGAGTACTATTCTGAGGATCCCGTCCTGTCCGGTAAAACCGCAGCCGCCTATGTTCGCGGCGTCCAGAAAAACGGCGTGGGCACTTCCGTGAAGCACTTCGCCTTCAACAACCAGGAGACCAACCGCACCGGCAACGACGCCGTCGTGAGCCCCCGTGCCCAGCGCGAAATTTACCTGAAAGGCTTCGAAATCGCCGTGAAGGAGTCCGATCCCTGGACTGTGATGAGCTCCTACAACAAGATCAACGGCACCTACACCTCCCAGAGCAAGGACCTGCTGACCACCATCCTGCGTGACGAGTGGGGCTTCAAGGGCCTGGTGATGAGCGACTGGTACGGCGGTGACAACGGCGCCGAGCAGATTGCCGCCGGCAACGACATGCTCCAGCCCGGTACCGAAAAGCAGTATCAGCAGATAATGGACGCCCTGAAGGACGGCTCCCTGACGGAGGCCGAATTGGATATCTGCGTGCGCCGCTGCCTGGAACTGGTGGCCCGCAGCCCCAAGGGCAAGAACCTCCCGTACAGCAACAAACCTGACCTGAAGGCCCATGCCGAAGTTACCCGCCAGAGCGCCCGTGAAGGCATGGTGCTGCTGGAGAACAACGGCGTCCTGCCGCTCAAGGACGTGCAGAAGGTGGCCGTGTTCGGCTGCACTTCCTACTCCTTCATCGCCGGCGGTACCGGTTCCGGCAACGTGAACCGCGCGTACACCGTATCCCTGCTGGACGGCCTCAAGAATGCCGGTCTGAAGGTGGATGACAGCAAGAAAGACGAATACCTCCAGCATATTGCCGATGAGGAAGCCGCTTTCAAGGCCACCCTGCAGGGCGGCCTGGCCGCCTTCTTCCCGGTGCCCCGTCCCTCCGAGATCATTCCCAGTGCCGAAGAGCTGGCCGCATCGGCCCGCGACAACGACATCGCCATCATCACCTTCGGCCGCACTTCCGGCGAATTCTTCGACCGCACCAGCGCCGACTTCTGCCTGAACGACGGCGAGAAGCAGCTCCTGAAGGACGTCACCAGCGCCTTCCACGCCGTGGGCAAGAAGGTGGTCGTGGTTCTGAACGTGGGCGGCGTGGTGGAAACCAACTCCTGGAAGCGGATTCCCGACGCCATCCTCCTGGCCTGGCAGGCCGGACAGGAAGGCGGCAATTCCGTGGCCGATATCCTGACCGGTGTGGAAAGCCCCTCCGGCAAGCTCCCGATGACCTTCCCCGTGAACCTGTCGGACGTCCTGTCCAGCAGCAATTTCCCCATCGACCTGGAGACCGAGATGTACTTTATGAACCGCCGCGAGGACGCCGGCGTGCCCAATATCGACGAAACCCATTATTCGGAAGGCATTTACGTGGGCTATCGCTGGTTCGACAAATTCGACCTGCCGGTTTCCTACCCCTTCGGCTACGGCCTCAGCTACACCAGCTTCGAATACAGTAACCCCAAGGTGAAGAACGACGGCAAGACCATCACCGCCGCCGTTACCGTCAAGAATACCGGTGACGTGGCCGGAAAGGAAGTGGTCCAGCTGTATGTGACCGCTCCGGAGAGCGAAATGGAAAAGCCCGCCAAGGAGCTGAAAGCTTATGCCAAGACCGGTCTCCTGGCCCCCGGCAAGAGCGAAACCCTTACCCTGAAGTTCGCCACCGCGGACCTGGCTTCCTTCGACGAGGCCCAATCGGCCTGGGTGGTGGAAGAAGGCGAGTACACTTTCCACTTCGCCTCCTCTTCCCGTGACATCCGCTGCGCCGGGACTGCCCAGGTGGCTGCTGCGAAAACGCCCGTGCATGACGTGCTGCCTACTTATGGCGCCGTGAAAGTGAACATTGAAAACTAACATTATGGATCAGGAGATTAAGCCCTACGTCCTTGACGAAGCGATGATGCAGCAGTTCCTGGGCCTGAAAGGCAGGTTCGGAAAGTGGGTGGCAGGTCGCGTCATCAAGATGTTGGACATCGACAAGGCAAATGCGACGCACGCGCTTTGTATGCAACACCGGAATGCCCAGGATTATTCCCGGGCGGTGCTGAAAGAGGTGGGTGTACGCTATGAATTGCCGCAGGAACAATTGGACCGCATCCCCGCAGAGGGCGGATTCATCACGGTTTCCAACCACCATTTCGGCAGTCTGGACGGCCTGATCCTCTGCGATACCGTCGGACGGAAAAGGAAGGATTATAAATTGCTTACCACCTTCCTCCTGAGCCTGGTTCCCAACCTGCGCGACTGTTTCCTGCCGGTGGACAACCTGTCCGGCAAGACCGATGCCCGCAGCGTGAACGGCATCCGCATGGCTCTTCGTCACATCAATGACGGCGGGGCCATCGGCTTTTTCCCGGCCGGTGAAGTGGGTACCTACCAGAAGCCGGGCTGCCGCACGGCCGTTTCCGAGGAGCCCGTGGTGGAGGACAAACCCTGGGCGCCCAACATCATCAAGCTGATCAAGAAATCCGGCCTGCCCGTGATTCCCATCTACTTCGATGGCGGCAATTCCGAGAATTTCCACAAGCTGGGCCGTATCCATCCCCGTCTGCGGACGGCCCGTCTGGTCCACGAACTGTTCAACAAGCAGGGAACCCTGATCAAGGTCCGCATCGGCCAGCCCATCCTGCCCGCCGAAGTGGAAAAGATGGACCTGCAGACCTTCGGCGACTACATCCGCAACCGCTGCTATGCGCTGGAAGCCAGCTGTCTGGAACCGGCACCCCAGCCGGTCGAACAGGCGATGGAGCCCATCGCCCCGCCCGTGGATCCGGAGCTGGTGCGCGCCGAAATGGAACGCATCCCGGACCGTGCCCTCTTTGAGGTAGGGGACTACCGCTGCTACCTGACCCGGCCCGATGACATTCCTTCCGTGATGAAGGAACTGGCCCGCCTGCGGGAAATCGTTTTCCGGGGCGTAGGCGAGGGAACCGGCAAGGCCGAAGATACCGATCAGTACGACCGCTACTTCCATCACCTGATTCTCTGGCACATCCCGGACGGCCGCATCGCCGGCGCCTACCGCGTAGGCTTTGGGGAAGACCTGGTGAAGCAGGGGATCGGCCACGATGCCTTCTATACGGCTTCCCTCTTCAGCTTCCAGAGCGGGCTGGACGCCTGCCTGCCCAATGCGATGGAACTGGGACGCACCATCATCGTCCCGGACTATCAACGCGATGTGCAGCCCCTGAAATTGCTGCTGTCGGCCCTCCTGACGGCCGCCGTACGCAATCCGAGCGTGGTCTATACCCTGGGTCCGGCCAGCGTTTCCAACACCATTCCGGACTTCTACAAGAGCCTCATCGTCCATTTCATGCTCAAGCGTTACGGCGTGCCGGACAAAGCCTCCCTGGCCATCCCCACCACACCGTTCAAGCCCGGCTTCATGCGGGTGGATCCGGACAAACTCCTGAGCGCCTGTGAGACTGCCGAGGACCTGGACCGCCTGATCGTGAGCCTGTCGGACGGCAAGTACCGCCTGCCGGTGTTGCTCCGGAAGTATGTCAGCTTCGGCGCCCGCATCGTGGATTTCAACGTGGATCCGCTGTTCAACAATTCCATGGACGGCCTGGTGCTGCTGGACTTCAAAGCCATTACGGATAATTTTGCCAACAATTTCTCCAAATATCTGACCCCGGAAGAAAAGGAGCAGATGCGGGCGAGAATCAATAATGCGTAAGTACTTATGGGAAAGAGGACTACCATCGTTGCCGTTACGGCCCTGGCGCTACTTCTCGTGGGCATTGCCCTGGCTGTGGTGAAGCTGTATCAGCCTGCCCAGGCCGGCGATGAACCCACCGGGAATGCCGTTCCTGCGGGCTGGTCCATCCTGAAGGCCACCCCTTCGGATGCCGTCGCCGTCATGGTCTTCGACGGGTCCTCCAAAGCATCCCGTATCCTGGCGGATTCCACCGGTATTCTCCAGAACCTCATCGCCCCGGAGAATCCGGCCCTAATGACCTACCTGAACGCCCTTGCAGGCCGCCGTATGGCCGTTTCCCTGCATAACAGCGGCTCGCTGGTCCCGCTGGTGGCCGCCGAAGCCGGCGTTTCCGATTCCCTTGCGCAGGTCCTGGCCGCCAAGGCCGGCCTGAAAACCCTTGTCAAAGACGGCTTCCTGCTGGCTTCCCGTTCGGAAACCTTCCTGAACGCCAGTGCCCGGCATTTGGACGAAGGCATCTCCATCCTGGGATCCAAAGGCCTTCCGGAGCTGACGCGTACGGTTCCCGGACCTGCAGTGGCCTTCGTATCCCATTCCCACGCCGGCAAGTTGCTGCAGGTGTATGCCGGGAAGCCGATGCGCAAGCACGCCGGCCTGGTGAAAGACCTCACCGACTGGAGCGCCTGGGTGGTGCAGGACGTCGCGGAGGACCATCTTGCCCTGAAAGGTACCGCCCTTCCCGGTGAGGGAGTGAGCAGTCTTTTTGCCGATTTTGCCGGCACTCCCGCCGCGCAGCCCTCCTTCCCCGAGGTGCTGCCCTATTTCACCGGTACCGTCCTTTCCATTCCCGTGGCCGATGCCGACGCCTTCCTGGAAGGCCGCCGCGCCTTTGAGGACGGGAACGGCCGCCTGGTGCGCTTCGACAAATTCCTGAAGAGCAAGGCCGGACGCCCCCTGAGCCCCGCCGAATGGTTCCGCAACCTGCAGCCGCGGGAGCTCGTGAGTGCCCAGTTCACAGGGGAGGACGGCATCAGTCACCACGCCCTGCTGGTACATTCGGCCAAGGATTTGAAACTGGGCTCCGAAAGCCCCAATCCGTACCGGGAATGCCTGGGACAGATCGTAGGCGACGCCTTTGCGGTGGTGGATACCACCTGCGCCTCTTTGGGCGAGCGCTGGAGCGTGTACGCCGACCTTCCCACCGTGCGCCTGTTTACCGACAAGTCCTTCCTGGACTATAAGCTGAAAGACCGCCTGGCCGATGCCTCCGTGTCCCTGCCGGAGGGCTTCTGCGCCTATGTTTCCCTGTCCGACGCGCCTACGGTGGCCGGGGATCTGTTTGCCGATGTGCTGGCCACCCCTGTCCTGGATTACGTCCGTGGAGCCGGCTATGCCCCTGCCGTGGCATCCCTGGACCTTTCCGCCCAGCGCCCTGCTTTCCGCGTCCAGTTGGACAAGCGCTCCCTGAAAGGCACCAAGGTCCAGGTGCTGGAGCGAGATACCACCGTGGTGGTACCTACGGGGCTGTTCCCCGTCACCAATTATCAGACCGGTCAGACGAATTACCTGTACCAGAACGCTCATATGTCCATCTGCCTGAACGACGAGAATGGCAAGGGCGTGTGGGGCATTCCTTTCAAGGAACCGCTTTGCGGCCGCGTACAGGACATTGATTACTACAACAACAAGAAAATCCAGTTCCTCTTTGCGGCGGGCAGCCAGCTGTATCTGCTGGACCGTCTGGGGCACTGGGTGAACGGCTTCCCGGTACAGCTGGGCAAGCCGGTGCTGCTGGGCCCTGATGCCTATGATTTCACGGGCGCCGGCGGCTATACCGTGATGGTCCTGCACAAGGACAACAGCCTGGAACGCTACAACCTGCACGGCCAGAAGCCGGAAGGCTGGAAAGGCATCCGGGCTCCCGAAACGGTAAAGAACCTTCCCGAACTCCTTGAAATCAAAGGCAAGCGGTACTGGGCCGTACGCACCTCCATCCGCACCCTCATCTATCCGTTCGAGGGCGGCGAGCCGATCACCCGGGACCAGGGCGGCAAGATGCTGAAACCCGACACGCCGCTGACGCCCAGCTCCAAGGGTGTGAGCGCCGAATGTTACGACGGCCGCACCCGGGATATCAAATTGAACTAAAACCTACTGAACTATAGCATGGAATTCCATTCTGTTAACAAACTGATTCAGGAGAGCCTGGCCCGCAACTGGGATCGTGCTGCCCTTACCAATTATCAGGGTATGACGCTGGCCTATCGCGACGTCGCGCGCCGGATTGCCAAGCTGCACATCGCCTTTGAGCAGTGCGGTCTGCGCAAGGGCGACAAGGTGGCCATCTGCTCCCGGAACCAGGCCAACTGGGGTGTCAGCTTCCTGGCCGCCATCACCTATGGCGCCGTGGCCGTTCCCATCCTGCACGAATTCAAAGCCGGGAACATCCATTACCTGGTGAATCATTCCGAGGCCCGCGTCCTGTTTGTGGACGAAGTCATTTGGGAAGGCCTCATTCCGGACGAAATGCCGGATCTGGGCGTGGTGGTCCAGATCAATAACTTCAAGTTCCTGTACGCCGCATCCGAAGATTTGGCCCAGATACGGGAGCATCTGAACGAAGAGTTCGGCAAGCGCTATCCCAACAACTTCGAACCGGGAGACCTCAATTACTATGAGGATCAGCCCGACGAACTGGCCATCATCAATTATACTTCCGGCACTTCCGGTTTCTCCAAGGGCGTCATGCTGCCTTACAGGGCCCTTTATTCCAATATCGAGTTCGCATCGAAAGACGCCTGCCCCATGCTGAAACCCGGCATGAACGTGGTGTCCATGCTGCCTTCGGCCCATATGTACGGGATGATGTTCGAATTCCTCTTCGAGATCACCATCGGCATGCACGTGCATTTCCTCAGCCGCGTACCCAGCCCCAAGATCATCATGAAGGCTTTCAGCGAGATTCACCCCGACATCATCATCGCCGTGCCGCTGGTGATGGAAAAGGTGTACAAGAACAAGCTCAAGCCCCTGGTGGACAAGACCAAGTTCTACCGCCGCATCCCCGTGCTGGACAAAGTCATCGAGAACCGCTTCTGTACGGAACTGACCAACGCCTTCGGCGGACAGTTCGAGGAAGTGATCCTGGGTGGCGCCGCCTTCAACCCTGAGGTGGAGAAATTCCTGCATAGCATCGGATTCCGCTACACGGTGGGCTACGGGATGACCGAGTGCGGCCCCATCATCGGCTATGCCCACTGGGACAAGGTGAAGGTGGGTTCCGCCGGCCGGGCTGCCCTGAATATGCAAATCCGCATCGACTCCCCGGATCCGCGGAACATCCCCGGCGAGGTCCAGGTGAAAGGCCCCAACGTGTGCCTGGGCTACTACAAGAACCCCGACACCACGGCCGCTTCCTTCACCCCGGACGGCTGGTTCAAGACCGGCGATATGGGCGTGCTGGACGAAGACGGCTACCTGTTCCTGCGTGGCCGCAGCAAGTGCATGGTGCTGGGCCCTTCCGGCCAGAATATCTATCCGGAGGAGCTGGAAGCCACCATCAACAACTTCACCTATGTGGTGGATTCCCTGGTGGTGGAGGACGATGGTGGACTCACCGCCCTCATCTATCCCGACTGGCACCAGGGCGAACTGGACGGGATGACGCGTTCCGCCTTCAAGCAGCGGATCATGGACACCCTGCCCGCCATCAACGCCGAACTGCCCAAATACGCGCAGATCAAGAAGATCGAACTGATGCCCGAAGACTTCGAGCGTACGCCCAAGAAGAGCATCAAGCGCTACCTGTATCAACGCAACTAAGATGGATAAGAAATTCGACCACAGCTATTTGGAAATGGCCGAAGTCTGGGCCCAGAATTCCTACTGCAAGCGCAGGAAGGTGGGGGCCCTGCTGGTCAAGGACCGGATGATCATCTCCGACGGCTACAACGGTACGCCCTCGGGCTTTGAGAATATCTGCGAGGACGAAGACGGCGTCACCAAGCCCTATGTCCTGCACGCAGAGGCCAATGCCATCACCAAGGTGGCCAAGAGCGGCAACAGTTCGGCGGGAGCCACGCTGTACGTCACGGCTTCCCCCTGTCTGGAATGCGCCAAGCTCATTATCCAGTCCGGCATCAAACGGGTGGTGTACCGGGACGCCTACCGCCTCACGGACGGGGTGGACCTGCTGCGCCGCGCCGGCATCGAAGTAGAACAGAGTCAATAAGTGAATATGCAAAAGAAAAACCTGTATCAGCTGTTGCAGGTGGTATTGGGCATCGTCATCGGTGCCCTTGTTACCCTTACGGTAATGCGCTACCGGGAAGTGAAGCATTTGCTCCATACCCGCGACATCGACTGGTGCAAGCTCACCCTCATTCTCGATATTGTCGAAAAGAATTATGTCGATACCCTGGACAAGGACGGGATGACGGATGCCGCCATCGTGGCCGCCCTGTCCCGGCTGGATCCCCATTCGGTCTATCTCCCGCCCGTGCAGCTGGAAGCCTCGGAGCAGGACTTGGCCGGCAATTTCGACGGCATCGGCATCCAGTTCAACGTCCCCAACGACACCGCCGTGGTGCTGGAAGTGATTGCCGGCGGCCCTTCCGAGAAGGTAGGCCTGCTGCCCGGGGACCGGCTGCTGAAAGTGGACGACAAGGTCATCGCCGGCGTCAAGTTCCCGCAGGACAGCATGGTGCGCCGCATCAAGGGCCCTTCCGGCTCCAAGGTCACCATCACCGTCAAGCGCGGCGAGGAGGTGATTCCCTTCGAGATTATCCGCGGCAAGATTCCGCTGCACTGCGTGGATGCTGCCTTTATGCTCAGTGACAGCGTGGGCTACCTCCGGCTGGGCAAGTTCTCCCGGACCACCTATACGGAATGTCACGAAGCGGCCCTCCGCCTGCAGGAGCAGGGGATGAAGCACCTGGTTTTCGACGTTCGCGACAACTCCGGCGGCTATCTGGACCAGGCCCTGCTGCTGTCCAACGACTTCCTGTCCAAGGGCGACACCATCGTCTATATGGAAGGCCTTCACCGCGACCGGGAAGTGTTCCGGGCCGATGGGAAGGGCGCCTTCCGGAAGATGGGACTGACGGTTCTGATCAGCGAAAATTCGGCATCGGCCAGTGAAATCTTCGCCGGGGCCATCCAGGATAACGACCGGGGCACCATCGTGGGCCGCCGTTCTTACGGTAAGGGCCTGGTGCAGGAACCCTTCTACCTGAGCGACGACAGCGGCATCCGCCTCACCGTGGCCCGCTATTACACCCCTTCGGGCCGATGCATCCAGAAGCCTTACCGGAATACCGACTACAGCTACGATATCTACCATCGCTACGCCGACGGTGAAATTTTCAGTGCTGACAGCGTACATCTGGACACATCTGACGTGCATCATACCCGCGCCGGCCGTGTGGTGTACGGGGGCGGCGGCATCATGCCGGATGTCTTCGTGCCGATGGATACCACCCGCGCCAGCAACTTCTACATCAGCTGCAACAAGAAGGCCTCCCAGATGCGCTTCGCCTCGGCCATGTTCGACAAATACGTGCGCACGCTGTCCGAAATCGCCGATTTCCCGTCCATGGACGCCTTCCTTTCTTCGGCGGCCCTGCCGGCGCAATTCCGCAGCTGGGTGCGTACCCGGGACGGCATCAGCTGCCCGGATCAGGAGTGGGAGCAGACACTTCCGTACCTGGAGCCGCAGCTGAATGCGCTGGTATCCCGCTACTCCCGCTTGGGCGAAAATGCCTTCTACAAGTACTATCTGCCCATGGACAATACCGTGGAGGAAGCCATGAAACCGTTGGAATAAGGGGCCGCGGGTTTTGATTTCTCATTTTTTTCCTTAACTTTGTCAACTCGATACGCAAGTGTATTCTAATTATAGTTTATTATGAAAAAATCTATCTGGATTCTGGCAGTTGCGGCCCTGGCGCTGTTTGCTGCTTGCAACAAGTATGACGATTCCGCTATCCGCTCCGACCTGGACGCGCTGAAGACCAAAGTGGAAGGCCTTGAGAAGACCCTCAACCAGACCGTCACCGACCTTCAGGCCCTGAGCAAGAAGCTGGACAACAAGCTCACCGTTACCTCCGTAACCGAGAGCGGCTCGTCTTACGTGATTGCTTTCTCCGACGGTACTACCGCTACCATCTCCAACGGTAAGGACGGTGTTACCCCCGTTATCGGCATTAAGGAAGTGGACGGTATGTATTACTGGACCGTGAACGGCGAACTGGTCGTGGATGCCCAGGGTAAGCCCATTCCGGTAGCCGGCCAGGGACCCATTTTCCGTGCCGGTCAGGAGGAAGGTACCCTTGAGTTCTCTGTTGACGGTGGCGCCACCTGGCAGCCTATCGCCGCTTCTTCCGTTCCCGTGGAGGTTGAGGAAACCGACACCGAGTTCATCCTCATCATTGGCGAATCCCGTATCGTCCTCCCTAAGGAAGTGGCCTTCACCCTGAATCTCACCGCTCCCGCATCGCTGGTAATCGCTTACGGCGAAACCGCTATGGTGGCTTACTCCGTATCCGGTGCCGCTTCCGGTGAAGTGGAAGTGGACGTGCTGAACAATGGCCAGGGCTTCGAAGCTACGGTTATTCCCGCCAACGACAACGCCGGTGCTGTCGCTATTACCAACAAGACCAACGACGACGACGCTGTGCTCAAGGTCTTTGTCTATGCCACCAACCATACCGGCAAGTCCGACATCAAGGCCATCGTCTTCAGCGCCCAGGCTGGCGAACCCGAGCCTGAGGTTGTGTTCGAGGCTGTCCTGGACGCCAAGGTGGTCCCCGCCGAAGGTGGTGACTTCACCCTGAAAGTCAGCGCCGACGAAGACTACACCGTCTCCGTGGATGCCGACTGGGTAACCGTTACCCCCACCCGCGCCCTGTACGAGGATTCCCTCCCCGTCACCGTTGCTGCCAACCCGACCTACGAGCAGCGCAGCGCCGTCATCACTGTCGCCTCCAAGGTGAGTGATAAGAAAGTGACGGTTGCTATCCTGCAGGAAGCTGCCGAGGAACCCGAACCCGTGGATGCATACATGGCCAATACCGGTTTGTTCACCCTCACCGCTACGGGCTACTACAATTACATCAAGTCCAGTCAGCTGGCCAACAAGAAGGGAACCGTCAACTATTATATGGTTATCTATCCCAACGATGATGATACAGAGGATTACTATGTGGGCGCTTTCTACACCGCCGCCGATGATCCCAAATTCATCTGCTACCTGATGATCGACCGCGATGAAGAAACCGGTGAGCTGTATCTGCTTGCCTGTGAGAACGATGAATGGGAGAATGATGAAGGAGAGACCGTTATTGACTGGCAGTATGGTAACATCATGTACCAGAACAATCTCTATTATGTCACTCCCGGCGGCAGCAGCCCCTATGAAATCGCCGTCGCAGATCCCATCAAGGATGACGTGATCACCTTCGTTTCCGGAGATCCGCTTGATATTGAAGGTTTCGATGATCCGTTCGCCATCAACGGTGTGGATGTGTATGGTTTGATTGATGGCGAGCTGAGCTACTTCTATATCAGCATTCCTTTCCCGGCCACCCTCACCAAGATCTCGGATCTGGAAGAAGCTGAGGAAAGCAGCACCGCCCTCAAGGCTATGAAGAACGCCAAACCCAGCCGTTCCGCCTTCCGGGCTCACGAATTCGCTCCCAGCTATCTTCAGCTGTTTACTCGCTAATTGACATCCATTTCTGAAGCGGCTGACCCAGCGGTCAGCCGCTTTTTTTGTTGCCCCAAAAGGAAAAAAGCCGGGAGATTTTCTTATCTTTGTAAACTATGAGTGATTACATCGTATCGGCCCGGAAGTACCGGCCGGATTCCTTTGAAAGCCTGATTGGCCAGGACAATATCGCCCGGACGCTGTCCAATTCCATCCGGAGGGGACAGTTGGCGCACGCCTACCTTTTCTGCGGCCCCCGGGGCGTGGGAAAGACCACCACGGCGCGCATCTTCGCCAAGATGATCAACTGCGCCCACCCCGGTCCGGACATGGAGCCCTGCGGGGAGTGCGAGTCCTGCGTCAGCTTCCAGGAAGGCCGATCCTACTGCATCCACGAGCTGGATGCTGCTTCCAACAACAGCGTGGAAGACATCAAGACTCTGATGGAACAGGTGCAGGTGCCGCCGCAGGTGGGCCGTTACAGCGTGTATATCATCGACGAGGTGCACATGCTCTCGCAAAGTGCCTTCAACGCCTTCCTCAAGACCCTGGAAGAGCCGCCGGCACATGCCATCTTCATCCTGGCCACTACGGAGAAGCACAAGATCCTGCCCACCATCCTGAGCCGTTGCCAAACCTACGACTTCAATCGGATCAGCATCCCCGATATGGTGCGGAACCTCCGGGACATCGCACAGAAGGAGAAGGTCACCATCGACGATGAATCCCTCCACGTGATTGCCTCCAAGGCCGATGGCGCCATGCGCGACGCCCTCACCATCTTCGACCAGACGGTGGCCTTCTGCGGCACCGACGTGAAATACGAAGACGTGATCCGCAACCTGAATGTGCTGGACCACGAATACAGTTTCCAGATGGTGGACGATTTCCTGGCCGGGAACTATGCCGGGGCCTTCCTGCGCTTCGACGAAATCCTGTCCAAGGGCTTCAATGCCCTGCATTTCGTGGGGTCCCTGTCCACGCACCTTCGCAATCTGGTGGTGGCCAAGACCGGCGGTCTGGAGCCCCTGCTGGAGCTGCCCGATTCCCTGAAGCAGCGCTATTCCCAGCAGGCAGCCCGCTGCTCCAACGCTTTCCTTTTCGATGCCCTGGGCATCACCACCGACTGCGAAACCCGCTACAAAGCGGCCGTGAATCCCCGCCTGCACATCGAGTTCGCCCTGATGAAGCTCAGCTACCTGCAGGCCCGGCCTACGGATAAGATTCCCTCGCCGGCTGCTGTCATACCGAGCGCCCCCTCTGTCATACCGAGCGCAGCGAGCGTATCTCCCGCCTCCGCTGTCATACCGAACGCCCCCTCTGTCATACCGAGCGAAGCGAGCGTATCCCCTGCGCCGGCCGCCCCCAGGCGCCGTGCCGCCAAGACCGGATCGGCCCTGTCGATGAATGCCATCATGCAGGAGAAACCCGAAGAAGCGGCGCAGGCGGCTGCATCGGCCCCGGCGGAAGTCCGGCTTCCGGACGATGAAACCCTGCGTCTGCAATGGAAAGAACTGGCCAACCAGTACAGCGCCAAGCCGCGTCTGGCCAGTATGCTCTCCAGTGGAAAGGTGGAGGTCCGCGAAGAAGGCGGCCTGAAGGTGGTGGAGTTCTTCGTCATCAACGATTCCCAGAAGCAGTGGGTGGAGGAAAAGATGCTGCGGGAGCTGGAAGGGAAGCTGCGGGACCTGGTGGCCTGCCCCAAGGTGAACGTGCTGGTGTCGGTGATTCCCCAGGAAGAAGTGAGTAAAGTGCCCTATATGCCCGAAGAAAAAGCCAAAGACCTGATGGAGAAAGAACCCTCCGTGAGGGAGTTTGTGGCAGCCATGGGCTTGGATACGAAATAGTTATGAGGTTACGCGCAGAAAAATTAATTAAGAAGTACGGTGTTCGCACTGTGGTGAAAGGCGTCTCCATGGAGGTGCAACAGGGCGAGATCGTGGGTTTCTTGGGCCCGAACGGCGCCGGAAAGACCACCAGTTTCTACATGATCACCGGCCAGATAAAACCCAACGGCGGCCAGATTTTCCTGGATGACGACGAAGGCAACACCGTCGAGATCACCCAGCTGCCCATGTTCCAGCGGGCCCAGAAAGGCATCGGCTACCTGCCGCAGGAGGCCTCCGTCTTCCGCAAGATGTCCGTAGAGGACAATATCCTTTCGGTGATGGAACTGTCCAGGAGCACCCGGGATATGACCAAGGTCCAGCGGCTGGAACGGATGGAACGCCTCATTGACGAGTTCAACCTGTCCAAGGTGCGCAAGTCCCTGGGTATTCAGCTCTCCGGCGGTGAGCGCCGCCGCTGCGAGATTGCCCGTGCCCTGGCCGTCGATCCCAAATTCATCCTGCTGGACGAGCCCTTCGCCGGTGTGGACCCCATTGCCGTCGAAGATATCCAGTACATCATCGCCAAACTCAAATACCGCAACATCGGCGTCATCATCACCGACCACAATGTGGGTGAAACCCTGGCCATTACGGACCGCGCCTACCTGCTGTACGAAGGGGTCATCCTCCAGGCCGGCACCCCCGAGCAGCTGGCCTCCGATGAAGATGTCCGTACCAAATACCTCGGCTCCGGCTTCGTCCTCAAACGCTCCAAGTCCGTGGAACGCGCCCGCCGCGAGGTAGAAGGGGAGGGGCCGCATCCCGCCCAATAAGTTTGGCACAGGTCTTGCTATTACCTAAACCGGTTAGTTTTTTAGTTGGTTTAGTTAATAATAGGTACAAAGAGGCAGCCGTGACGGTTGCCTCTTTTGCGTTATGCTGCAAAAGGTCCGATTTTGAGTGGGTGACCTTTTGCGCTGGAAATGCCTTCCAGGCCCATGGCGTGCATTTGGGGTGCAAAAGGTGTGCGGCATATTTTCGGACCTTTTGCAATCTGGGCAAAATAACTTTGCGCTTTCGGTAGAAAAAACTTACTTTTGTTTCAACGATACAGGATGCCCCGAACTGCCGCACTCTTAGGAACAAGAGTATCGGCATAAAGGTATTGTGTTATGCGTCGTATCGTTCAACGAGTCCTGCCTGACGGTCAGGCTTATTCCGTCCAACCCTTTCACATTTGTTTACGAGGCCTGGAACAGGCTATCCTTTGCCGGGAGGAAGAGGACTACGACACTATGGTGAAAGCCATTTGTGTCTGTGCCCGGAGAAAAAATGTCATCATTATTATTTACGCAGTGGTTTCCAATCACTGTCACGTAGCCGTTTTGTCCCGGTGTCACGCAGATGCGGATTCTTTTGCTCAGGAAATCAAGCGCATCTATGCGCAACTTTTCCAGAGAAAGTATGGCGTCAAGAACATCTTGCGCCGGATAGAGATAAAAGCGATTTGCCTGGACTCGGACCAGCACGTGCGAAATGCTCTGGCCTATATCCCCAAGAATGCCATGGATAACGGTGCCTCGGTTTATGAGTATCTCTGGACGGGCTTTCGGGCGATGTTCGCCAGCAGGCAGGTGAGCGAAAACTGCCGGCAAGTAGCCAATCTGACTTTTCGGGAGCGGGTGGCTATTATGCATACAGGTGATAAGCTGGACGATGTTCCCTGGCTTTTGGATGGTGAGAACCATCTGGTCCCTTCCAGTATCTGCGATTGGGCATACCTTGAGCAGGTCTATAACAACGATCCCGGATTTTTCCTCCGGCTTGTCGGAGGCGTCAATTCTGCGGAAATGCAATATGAACTGGAGGAAAAACCCTATCAGATGCTATCGGATACCGAGTACTACAAAATGGTGGAAGATGTTTGCCTTCGTTGGTTCAAAGCCGGCTTGTCCCAACTCAGTCTGGCGCAGAAGCACCGTATTATTCCTTATTTGTTTCGGACAACCAAAACTACAGAGCGGCAATTAGCCAGAATTGTGGGGCTTCCCCTAGACCGTATCTCATCAATCCTTCAAATTGCAAAAGGTCCGATTTTAGGTGGGTGACCTTTTGCACAGGAAATACCCTCTAGGCCTGTGAAATGCATTTTGAGTGCAAAAGGTGTGCGGCATATTTTCGGACCTTTTGCGAAATAGCCAGATATTATTTGGTTTTCAAGGAATAATTTGTACCTTTGCAACCCATTTGAGAAAAAGGAGGTGTAAAAGCATGATCATTGTTCCCATCAAAGAAGGCGAAAATATCGAAAGAGCCCTGAAGAAATTCAAGCGCAAGTTCGAAAAGACCGGTGCCGTCCGCGAGATGCGCTCCCGCAAGAACTTTGAGAAGCCGTCCGTCAAGAAGCGCATGGCGCTCCAGAATTATCATAAAAGGCAATCGTTCTCTCGAGCGGTTGCCTTTTTTTGCTGGCCACGCCCCTTGCCAGAAGGGGCAATGTCGCTGCCTGTATCCTGCCGCAGACTATTTCAGCTTGAACTCTACGGGAATAAATAATGTAACCGAGGGTATATGAAAACTATACTTAAAGGGAGTCCACCTCGGAGATGAAGAAATGACCCGGACGGCTTCTTCGTCTAAAAGCGGATGTACGCCTTCAAGTACTTCTACATTTTCAAGATCCCCAACCTTATTTACCGTAAACTGGACCCATACCGTCCCCTCTATCCCTTCCTTTTTCGCCTGGGAAGGGTATTTCCGGTGTCTCTGAACCCATTGATAGAATGTGGAATAATGCTTCCCCTTGAATTTTGCCGCTTGCTCCCAAAGCATAAAGGGGATGGGCTCTTCAAACACATATTCCGGACCCGGATTTGTGGGATTTTGCGAAACACCGATAAGAGGCATACCATCATTCTTTTGCGGGAACGACATAGTCAACCAGATACTCTCCTCTTGTTCTCTGCCGGGTTTCCAATCGCTTTCGCTTGATTTGATCAGCTTCTCAAATTCTTTGTTCCATTGTTCGCCGAAAACAGAGCTGATTTCCTCAATGGTCAACGAACCATCGAGATTGACAATAATCTCCAGATATACCTGATTTTCAGGCTGATCCGGGAGGTTTAACTGGTCCTGCACCCAATTGAAGAAATATAAATGGTCACTTCCCCGGAAAGTGGGAAATTCCGGTAGATAATGTGCCGGGAACTGTGCATGACAGAGGCTGGGGAGTAGCAGGGCTGCCACAATGATGAAAAGGGAGAGTCTCGTTCGCATAGTAATGGAATTAAGAAAGATTTCAATCTTGTTTCCCGCAAGATATGAAAAATAGGTAAAATCAACAATTTTTTTCTTAAATTTGCGATAACAAGAATGTTAGCCACATGAAAAAGACTCCCGAAACCTATCCTTGGAAATTCGCCTCTGTGGGCGGAACCGTACGTGTGAAAGGTCTGGAATTCGATGCCAAGACCCTGAAGCTCATCGACACCGACGCCGATGGCAAGATCCGCGTGGACGAAGTCATCCGCACCGCCGGCTGGCTCACCCGCATCCTCAAAGACGCCGATAAGCTGCTCCAGGAGCCCGACAGCCTGAATCTGGACGATTTCAACACCGAAGACCCTGACGGCGCCCGCCTGCAGGCATCGGCCCGCCAGATCCTGAAGAACCTGAAGCTGGAGAAGGACAGCATCTCCCTCGAGGACACCGCCGACAACGTGAAAATCTTTGCCGAAACCCAGTTCAACGGCGACGGCATCATCACCCCCGCCAGCGCCTCCGACGAAGCCACGGCCAAACTCATCGAGACCATGGCCGGCATCGCCGGTTCCCTGGACCGCAGCGGCGTGCAGGGCGT
>CACYHZ010000024.1:20477-26254 GCA_902774345.1 uncultured Bacteroidia bacterium
AAGGACAAGATGGCCGATTACTTCATGCGCTGCAAGCTCATCAGCTTCGATGCCGCTACCGCCGGCGCCGTGGATGTGAACGTAGATAAGATCGCCGCCATCGAGGGCAACCTGGCCGCCGCAGCCGACGAAATCGCCCTGCAGCCCCTGGCCAAGCCTTCTGCCGACGGCAAACTGCTGCTGAAGGCCGTGAACCCCGCCTGGAAGGCCGCTGTGGACGCCGCCGTGAGCCTCACGGGCATCACCAAGGACAGCATTGACGAAGCCGAATGGGCCGCCGTCTGCGCCCAGTTCGCCCCTTATATCGCCTGGATGGACGCCAAGAAGGGCGCCGAAGTGGAAGGCCTGGGCCTGGACGCCGTCAAGGCCATTCTGAAGGAAGACAAGAAAGCCACCCTGCTGGAACTCATCGAAAAAGACAAGGCCGAAGAGGCCAACGCCCTGTCCATCGAAGAAGTGGACAAGGTCCTGCGCCTGCAAAAGCATTTCTACCGCTTCCTGAACAACTACGTGGTCCTGGCCGATTTCTACGATCCCGACAAGAAGGCCATCTTCCAGGCCGGCCGTCTGTACATCGACCAGCGCAGCACCGACCTGTGCGTGAAAGTGGCCGGCCCCAGCCCGGAAATCTCCTCCCTGAGCGGCATGTACATCCTGTACTGCGCCTGCACCAGCGAGAAACTGGGCAAGAGCTTCAACATCGCCGCCGTCCTCACCGACGGTGACGTCGATGGCCTCCGCGAAGGCAAGAACGCCGTCTTCTATGACCGCGACGGCAACGACTACACCGCCAAGGTCATCGCCATCGTCGATAACCCCATCTCCATCCGCCAGGCCTTCTGGACCCCGTATAAGAAAGTGGCCCGCATGGTGAGCGACCGCATCGACAAGAAAGCGGCCGAAAAGAACGAGAAATCCATGGCCGGTCTCACCGACGCCACCAATACCGCCACCGAGGGCAAGGCCCCGGCCGCACCCTTCGACATTGCCAAGTACGCCGGCATCTTCGCCGCCGTCGGAATGGCCGTCGGCCTGATCGGCGCCGCCCTGGCCGGCGTGGTGGCCGCCCTGAAGGGGATTACCTTCTGGCAGTTCCTCCTGATCGTGGCCGTGGTAATGCTGCTCATCTCCGGCCCGTCCATGTTCATCGCCTGGCGCAAACTGCGCAAGCGTGACCTGGGCCCCATCCTCAATGCCAACGGCTGGGCCATCAACGCCGCCTCGCTGGTGAACGTGAAATTCGGTAAGACCCTTACCTCGCTGGTGAAGTATCCTAAGCTCACCGCCGTGGATCCCGCCGCCCGCAGGAAAGCGGCCTGGAGACGCTTCTGGTGCTGGCTGTGCTGCCTGATCATCGTGGCTGCCGTGGTGCTGTGGCTGTGCAACATCCTGGCTCCCTGCGGCCTGGCTAGCCCGCTCAATTAATGGAAACGCCCTTCCCCTATGCCCGCTTCGTTACCGGCAAGCATTTCGTAGGGCGCCGCAACGATGTCACCCTCCTGGGAAACCTCCTTTCCCAGGGGGAGCACGTCGTGCTTTCGGCACCGCCCAAAGCCGGTAAGACCTCCCTGGTGCAGCAGACCCTGCTGACGATGCGGATGAACGGCCGCCCCTTCACCGTGGGCCAGTTCTCGGCCCTGAACATCCGCTCGGTCGGGGAATTCCTCCTGCGCCTGGGCTCCACGCTCATTTCGATGGTGGCCTTCACCCCCGAAGAATACGCCGCCATGGTGCGCAAATACCTGAGCGACACGCACTTCATCTTCGACCCCTCGGCCTTTGCCGAAAAAGGGCAGCTGCTTTCCCTGAACTGGGACTGGGATGCCGGTGACGTGCAGGCCATCCTGCGCCTGCCCTTCGCCCTTTCTGCCGACCGTCCCGAACGCCTGTTCCTGATCATCGACGAATTCCAATGCCTGTCCTTGCTGGACGATCCGGACGCTCTTTTCCGCCCCCTGGATGCCTCCTTGCGGGCCGATCATCCCGAGCGCCGCTTCTCCTACATCTTCTGCGGATCGGGCGTGAACGCCATGAAGGCCATCTTCGAGAACAGCTTTCTCTTCCACCGGCAGGTGAACAAGGTGAACCTGTCCGCCGTGGACGAGCTGGAAATGGCCGATCACATCCATCGGGGCTTCCTGAGCAGCGGAAAAGTGGTGGATAAGGACCTGCTGCTGGGCGCCTGCCGCCTGTTCAAGGGCAATATCTGGTACATCAACCACTTCGCCGCCATCTGCGATTCCATGACCCGGGGCTATATCATGGAGCCGATGCTGGTGGATTCCCTGAACACGCTGGTATCCATCCACGAGCCGCGTTTCCTGGCCATCATGAACGACCTCACCAACTTCCAGGTGCAGTTGCTGCGGGCCACCATCGACGGGGTTACCCGTTTCAGCGCGGCCGATGTCATCCGCCGCTACGGCCTCCACTCCTCGGCCAACGTGAAGCGGGTGAAAGACGCCCTGATGAAGAAGGAAGTGCTCACCTTCGACGCCAACGACACGCCCATCATCCAGGATGCCCTGTTCGAGTACTGGGTGAAGAAGTATTACTTTGAAAAGAAAGACTGATATGAAAAAGCACATCGTCGTCCTGACCGGGGCCGGCGTTAGCGCCGAGAGCGGATTTGCCACCTTCCGCGATACAGGGGGCCTGTGGGAGCAGTACGACGTGAACGACGTCGCCTCCATCGAAGGCTGGTACCGCAACCGCCAGCTGGTGCTGGACTTCTATAACCAGCGCCGCGCCCAGTTGAAGGACGCCAAGCCCAATGCCGCCCACGAGGCCATCGCCGCGCTGGAAAAGGACTACCTGGTGGACGTGATCACCCAGAACGTGGACAACCTGCACGAACGGGCCGGCTCCACGCGGGTGCTCCATCTGCATGGGGAACTCACCAAGGTGCGCCCCGAGAATGGCGTGTACGACCGCACCTACTCCGAGAAAGAGGTGATTGACGTGGGTTATCGGCCGGTCATCCTGGGCGATGAGGCTCCGAACGGCAGCCAGCTGCGCCCGCATATCGTCTTTTTCGGTGAGGCCGTCCCCAACATAGAAAAAGCCATCGAGCTGGTGGAAAAGGCTGATATTCTGCTTATTGTGGGCTCCTCGCTGCAGGTGTATCCGGCCGCCGGCCTGTACCGCTACGCGCCCAACGGCTGCCCTATCTACGTGATCGATCCCAAGCCCGTGCCCCTAAGCGATCCGCGCGTCACCTTCATCAATGATGTGGCAACGCGCGGCATGCAGCAATTTATGGGGATGATTTCCTAGTCGATCCTGTCGAAGCCGGTGTACGGCCGCAGGCATTCGGGAATCTCGATATATCCCTCTTTCTGGTTGTCCTCCAGCAGGGCGGCCACTACGCGCGGAAGCGCCAGTGAACTGCCGTTCAGGGTGTGGGCCAGTTGGATCTTGCCGTTTTCGTCCTTGTAGCGGCACTTGAGGCGGTTGGCCTGGAAGCTCTCGAAGTTGGAAACAGACGAAATCTCCAGCCAGCGGCCCTGGGCGGCGCTCCACAGCTCGAAGTCATAGGTGATGGCGCTGGTGAAACTCATATCGCCGCCGCACAGGCGCAGGATGCGGTATTTCAGGCCCAGTTCGTTCACCAGACCCTCCACGTGTGCCACCATCTCGTCCAGCGCAGCATAGCTGTTCTCGGGCTTCTCGATGCGCACGATTTCCACCTTGTCAAACTGGTGCAGACGGTTCAGACCGCGCACGTCCTTGCCGTAGGAACCGGCCTCGCGGCGGAAGCAGGGCGTATAGGCCGTGAGCTTCTGCGGGAACTGGTCATTGGCCAGAATCACGTCACGGAAGATGTTGGTAACGGGTACCTCGGCGGTAGGAACCAGGTAGAAGGAATCCTCGTTGCAATAGTACATCTGACCTTCCTTGTCCGGGAGCTGGCCGGTACCGAAACCGGAAGCGCCGTTCACCAGCACGGGCGGCTCGACCTCCTTGTACCCGGCCGCGGTATTGCGGTCCAGGAAGAAGTTAATCAGCGCGCGCTGCAGGCGGGCCCCCTTTCCTTTATAGACCGGGAAACCGGCGCCGGTAATCTTGACGCCCAGGTCGAAGTCGATGATATCGTACTTCTTGGCCAGGTCCCAGTGGGGGAGGGCATTCTGCGGAAGGGCCACTTCCGGGCCGCCCATCTTCACCACCAGATTGTCTTCTGCACCCTTTCCCTCGGGAACCAGGTTGCAGGGAATGTTGGGAAGCAGCGCCAGGAGCTCCAGCAGCTTGTTGTTGTTCTCATCGGCCATCTTCAGCAATTCGCTGGAACGGGCCTTCAGCTTGGCGACCTCTTCCTTGGCGGCTTCGGCCTCCTGCTTCTTGCCTTCCTTCATCAGCTGACCGATGGCGGCGGCAGCCTGCTTCTGCTGTGCCAGATAGCCATCGTTACGGGTCTGAAGGGCCTTTCTGTGATCGTCCAGGACGATGATTTTGTTCACCAGGTCCCGGGCATCGAAGTTTTTAACGGCAAGTCTCCGGATTACAAAATCCGGAGACTCGCGTAAAAGTTTCAGGGTAAGCATTTCTTAATTCTCGAAAGGAAGTACGGAAACGAAAGACTTATCCTCGCGCTTGCGGGTGAATTTAACGGTGCCGTCGATAAGAGCGTACAGGGTGTGATCTTTACCCATACCCACGTTCAGACCCGGGTTGTGAACCGTACCGCGCTGACGCACGATGATGTTACCGGCCTTTACGACCTCTTCGCCGAACTTCTTGATACCGAGACGCTTGGAATGCGACTCACGACCGTTCTTGGAACTGGATTGACCTTTCTTGTGTGCCATAATCTAATTCTTCTTTAAAGTTAAGCGATAGCGTCGATGTGAATCTTGGTGAGCTTCTGGCGGTGGCCATTCAGCGTCTGGAATCCCTTACGACGGATCTTCTTGAAAACGAGCACTTTCTTTGCCTTGGCATCATCGTCCACGACGGTGGCTTTGACAACGGCGCCCTTCACATAGGGAGTACCGACCTTTACAGCACCCTCAGCATCGATGAGGAGCACTTTGTCGAACTCTACGGACTCTCCGTTCTTGGCCTGGAGGCGGTTCACGAAGATATCCATTCCAGCTTCCACTTTGAACTGCTGGCTTGCAATGTCAACGATTGCGAACATAAACGTAAAACTTGTTAAAAGTTTCGGCCGTAAGCGTCTGACAATCAGGTCAGATCTTGCTGAGCTTAACGGTCATCTCAAAAAATGGACTGCAAAGATACGAATAATTCTCAGAATCACAAATTTTTCCGCAGCAAAAACCTAGCGTACTTCTCCCGGGACATGGCCGAAGAGTTCCTTGTAGCATTTGCTGAAGTAAGACGGTGTGCCAAAGCCCACGGCATAGGCGACCTCGGCTACGGTTTTGTCCGTGGTTTTGAGCAACTGTTCCGCCGCTTTCAGGCGCGTAATGCGCACCAGCTCAACGGGGGAATAGCCGGTAAGGGCTTTCACCTTCCTATACAGCTGCACGCGCGAAAGGCCCAGGTCGGAGCCCAGCTGCTCCACGCTCAGGTTTTCGTCTCCCAGGTGCTCGCGGACCAGTGCGCGGAAACGGGACAGGAAGTCGTTTTCCTGCGGCCTGGCGGCGCTTTCGCCGGTTTCCAGGTAATGCTCCTTGAGCAGGATACGGCTCTTGAGCAGGTTGCCGATACGCGCGAGCAGCACCCGTTCGCTGAAGGGCTTGGAAATGTAGGCATCGGCACCGGAATCGTAGCCCTCCGCGCGCTGGTCTTCCAGCGATTTGGCGGTAAGGAGG
>CACYHZ010000025.1 GCA_902774345.1 uncultured Bacteroidia bacterium
AGCCCCTTATTTCGACTTTTTCATACCCTTTTCTTTTTGTGGTTCTGAACAAGATGTTCACAAACCCAAGCAGAGGCCGTCCTAATGCCCAAGAAAAGGGCACTGCGCCGCAAATGCCAAACAACATAACACAATTCATATGAAAAAAACCTATTTATCGCCCGAAGTGGAGACATTATTGATCAACTTCGAGAAAAGTTTGTTAAACGCCTCTTTGGCTGGTTCTAGGGGAGAGAATCTCAATGGAACCAAGAATACTTACGATTGGGACTGGGCGGAAGATGTATAATTATTAAATAGTTTGTCAATATGAAACGATTATATATTATTCTTTTTGTGTCCGCTCTTTCTTTGATCGCTGCTTGCGAGAAAGAGGTAACAGTTGTCGAAACTCCTATTAGCGAGAATAAGATAGCTGCTATTAATGCCTATGTGAATGAAGGTGATATTACAAAAACAACTTATAGCGGAGAAACAACTTTCAGTTGGGTCGGCAACGAAGCCATCTCTATGCAGGTTGTACAAAGAGGCTCGTCTCCTGCAAACAGGGATAGAAGTATTTTTTACTATGATGTAGATAATTCGACAAGCACAGTCGCACGCTTCATTTGTCCCCCTTTAAATATGGAGACATATGCCCTTGGTGATTATGCTTTTTATCCAGTTAATGGAGCTAACTCTTCTGTTCCAGAACCGGCTCATTCGTTTGATGCTGGTAGTTGTTTAGGGAATAAAGGCACCGGCGCTCTTCAAATAACAATCAGCAATTATTTCCGCTCTTGTGTTGCACATCCCCTTCAACTTGTTCCAATGATTGGCGCCAAAGACAGTGAGGATAATTTCGCATTCCATACTGCAACGGGCATTCTCAAGGTGACAGTAACAAATATTGACAACAGGCTCTCAAAAGTTAGGTTATTCTCTTCTGGTCAAAAGTTAAATGGAACGTTCTCTTTAACAGGGGATGCCGGCCAAGAGTATTATGCCATGGCGGCATCATCTTCCGCAAGTGAATACTATATCGATGTCAATTATACAGATTGGACTGACGAGACGGAGCTTCCTTTCTATTTCCCCGTTCCTGTTGGAACTCTCAATAGTGGATTCAAAATTCAACTTCTCGACAGCGGAAATAATGTTTTTAAGGAGGTAAGTGCACCCAGTGCGGTCTCTATTGAGAGGAATAAGATAAGCGAAATTACAAAAAAGATATCTTTGCCTGCAGAAGATTTTTCTGCGGTTGTTTCCCCGATTGGAACTTCAGTCGCTATTGAGGCTGATGTCTATATTGTCAAGGATGCAACATCCGTGAAAGTCGTTCTTGCAGCAAATGAGGACGCAGGTATTACCCTTATAGACAATAATGACGCTTCTGTTGTCACATTTACTGCTAACGGAACGAGTGCCATTTCCATGGACAATATCAACACTTCTGGCATAGCATATTTAGTATATAGAACATATTCCGGCTCCGAGCCGAAACTATCTGGAAGCACTCCGGCCTATGTATTGAATTCAAGCGATGCTTCAGATATTTTATCTCAATACATGAGAGTCCTGACCAATGTTGGTTCATGGACTTCCTATTTCTACTCTCCTAAGTACCCGAAAGATTATGAAATGAAAGGCGATAACACAATCACCCTTGCTGCCAGTAACGATCCTTCTGTAGGTAACATTATGATTACGGAGTTTGCCGGTTACTATTATGATCCTTCTCTCAATACGCATAGCACGATGAGGAGCGATTGGGTTGGATTCAGTAAAGGAACACCCATTTACGCTAATTATGCCCATAACTCTGGATATGGCTATTCAACAGGCTATGCTGAATTTACAGATGCAGGGAATGTACCTTTCTATAAAGACGATACTAGCCACAATCATTATATTAGTGAAGCCGGATCCACTACCCTTAGGATTGCAACTCATAGTACGGGATACTCTTCCCCCGCGACATCAAATGATTTAGTTGTTTGGGGAGCTACAATCGGGAATTTCTGGGACAATACAAACGAGACAAATTCCGATGTGTGTCTTGGAAGATATGTTGGCAAGAAAACTAAAGGGATGATTGACCTTTCCGGAAAGATTTCAGTTTCTTCGACAGGTGCTAATAACAATTATGACGGAGATAAATGGGGCGCAGCAGCTCTGATTGATAAAACAGATAATCACTGGCATTCCGATTATGTTGATACTCCAACTTTGGATCCGGAATACGGAATTTATGCCCAGATTGACCTTGGCGAGTCCAAGACCATTCAGAACTTTACTGTCAACTTCAAGACTCGTGGCTCAGCTAATCAATTGCCCACAAAGTATATCATTGGTGGTAGTAACGATAACTCTTCATGGACTGTCATTACAGCTGAAACAGCAATTTCTACAGCAGCCGGGAAGTGGTATCAGGTATATGCAAATTCAGGCACACCCTATCGTTATATCCGCATCGGCTTTACAGAAAGTGCGGCGGGTGATTTAACGTCCAGCCCTTCCACATCAAAATATGTGGCGCTTTCTGAGCTTCAACTCTGGGAAAACTAATCTTAGTTACGGCAATCATTATCTCGGTCCCGACCACCTCGGTCGGGACCGATTTGTTTGAAACTGTGCTGTAATTCCGTAAGCATGCGGGTAAGTACATCCGCTGACAAAGTGAGAGTCCGACCGACATAAGTTTGATGTCAGTTGGACTCTTCTTGTAGTGGTTGGATGTTGTTACCGAACCTCGGGCCGGGAATCCACCAGGACGGTCATTTCGGTGGATAGAACCGCAATGTGGAGCAACGCCATCCCTTCTCCCGATTAAAAGCGGCAAAACAGAGCCAAGCGCCGACGACAGATCCGGTTTATGGAGCCAGTGTAGAATCTCTGATAACGTAACACCTTACCAGAAAATTCGACTTAGCATTATTGAAACAACCTGCGATGGAGGTGTATTCGATCTGCTGACCACTTCCGCCGAGAATAACCAAGGCACCACCCATCTCGCTGAACTTCAGCTTGGGGAAAACTAACCTCTGGGCATCAACATCTAGTCTTTAGCCTCGCTTCGGCGGGGCTTTTTTTACGTTTTTATTTCATTGTAACTAAATTATAGTTACATTTGCCAAAGGGATGTGGTATAAGTACAAAAGAGAAACTATTAGAGCGCCTAAAGAAGTTACCGGCCGACTTCACTTTCGATGAAGTCTATCGCCTGCTGACGTTGCTGGGATATACACCTTCAAACAAAGGAAAGACATCCGGCTCAAGGGTTTCGTTCGCATCTTCAGAGTTGAAGGCATATGCTTTAAAGCAACTTTTGGAGGAATTGACAATTAACGGAGATATTGAGATATGAATACACTAAGATACAAAGGATACATCGGCTCGGTAGGTTATAGCGAGCCTGACAAAGTCTTTTTTGGTAAACTGGAAGGAATAGATGGACTGGTCAATTACGAAGGCGAATCGGTTGCGGAATTGACAGCGGCTTTCCACGAGGCCGTGGAAGATTACCTGATTTTCTGCAAAGAGCACAATTGCAAGCCGGAAAAAAGCTATACTGGCACATTCAATGTGCGCATATCTCCCATGGCGCATCGAGAGATTGCCAACCGCGCCAGCGAAGCCGGCATTTCCATTAACGCATTTGTCAAGCAGGCGCTAAACGAAGTGCTTCAGAAACCACAAGTTCATCCGGACCCGTTCGTGTATCAGTATGGCGTCGAAGCGCCAGAACCGGCAATGGTTATGGAGCCGGATGCTCAATATGGCTCCGAGAAGAATGTCCGGTTGAAGGTGCCCCCAAAAGATGTCACCTTCCTGAAAGAGTTTGCTAACCGTATGGGCTGGAAAATCGAAGGATGACTTGCGCGCGAGGTAAGATGTAGTTTCACGCATGCTTACTTTAGTCCATCCACCCCAAAAGCTAAATCCGTGGAAGAACGCGAAATTTCGCCGGGGAATCCACCAACTGCCCGCTACCCGCTCGTTTTCTCCAGAAACTCTTTCAACGGCATCAGATCCTCCTGTAAGATTCCCCAAACCGTTTCCATATTTACTTGATAGTAATCGTGGACTAGCACATGGCGAAGCCCTTCAATGGCGTCCCAGTCAACGTCCGGGTTTTCGTTGCGAAAATCTTCGGAAAGCATATAAACACTCTCGCCGATGCACTGCAAATTATATATCACAGCGTGGCAGAGAACCTTTTTCCCGGCGAAGTCCTCATACGATTCCACCCCTGCCATGAACTCTTTGATATTGGCTATGGAGTCCAACATCAGTGCAATCCTGGCACCATCCTTCACCCTACCTCTCATATATCAAATACTTGTCCCTCTCCGCTGAAGCCTGGGCAAAAGGTTTCAGATAGCCATTTTCGACCAGATCCACCTTGCGGTTGATTATTTTTTCGATATCCAGCTGATAACGGACAATACCTAAAAGTGTCAGTTTGTTTGACTTATCGTATTCCACCAGCAGGTCCAGGTCGCTGGCATCCGTTTCTTCCCTGCGGGCATATGATCCGAATACCCAAGCCCGCTTTATCTGCGTCTGGGCCATATAGCGCTGCACTTGGGTGAACATTTCCACGCGCTGCTGATCGACTGCCCCCAGGCAAGCCATCAGTTCCGTCTGAACGCCCCTTCGGGCGGCATATCGACGCAGGCGGTCCTGGTTGATGGGATACACCTCCAGCATCCGCTGGAATAGTGTAGCGCAGTCTTCTTTGCGGCATAAGGCATCCACCAGTTCCTTTTCCGGCGTCGATACTTCTACGCCAGCCTCGGTGAAAAGAGGTGCTTCCGATATCATCCGCCCTACTAAAATGCAGCCTTTCGGAGGCTCGGCCAGATACTTGACATCTTTCCGGTGCATCACTTTGTCGAAATGGAGCCGGAGGACATCCACTGTACGGGCTATATCGTCCCTGGCAACCTCCACCTCCAGATTTCCGTTCCTCTCTATCAGACAGGCATTTACGCCTTCCAATTCGTCAATCATCACCGCATTGCATGCCCGCATCCAATCCGAAATCTCAGGATGATACGCCGGCTTGGCGCAAGGCACGTATTTCCCTTTCCCCACCACCGAGAGTCTCCCCTCCTCCACCAGGCCCCGGATGCGCGCATAGACCGAAGTCATGGGCATAGGGCCAAAGATTTCCCGGAAATCCTTTACAGAAAGGACTTTATCCCTTGCCAGCAGTTCGGCTATCTCCTTATTGTATGCAGGGTACTTCATAGCATCTCCTTTGTCGCAAAGATAATGAGAGTTCGGCAAAAATACAATAATATTGCCGATTTATAAATATATCAATGCCAATACCCCTTTTGCTTTCCTCAAGGGAAATCGCTATTTTTGCGCCAAAGAAAAGTGAGATGAGCAGACGAATCGCCGGTTTTATAACCGCTACCATAATATTATTATTCACTGGCGTCACCGCACAGGCCCAGGGACGGGTCACAACCCGCAAGTATAGGCTGGCCGATTTTACCGATAAGGTCACGCAGGTGGTGCTGTCGGGAAACGAAGTGCTAAGCGGCGCGCTGAAGGAGGAGGTGATGAATGCCTGGACGGCATCGGCCTTCGAATTCTGCAGCCTGGAGCAGTTCGAAGCCTGGAAGACCCATGACCGATACTATTTTCTGATGATTGTGGAGACGCGGATGAAGGGCGAAGAAACGCCCGGCCTGGTTTTCCTCACCCTGGTCAAAGGCGGGCCCGAAGCGGCGGAGAGCATCGGCGAGATGAACGAGGTCATCTCCCTGCCGCTGTGCCCTGCCCCGGGCGGAACGGGCCGTGAACTGATTTATCTGGGCGGGCTGGTGAAGGCCATCCAGGAATTCACCCTGGCCGCGATGGAATCGGAGAAGGTCGCCTATAGCGGAACCGATTGGTTCAACGGACATTACAAGCGGTTCGGCAAGCAAAAACAGCTCTATATTTCCCAGGACGATCTGGCCCCGTCCGTCACCGGCGACGTACTGGTCCTGTATCAGGATTCCGACTTTTTCGTCGAGCCCGAGGACGAGGTGGACCGGGTTTACGTGCAGGACACGTACAACACGCTTACCTCATACGTAGTGGCGCCCCTCTTCCCCGAAAAAAGCTCAGTGTGCTACAAGATGCTGTTCGAGTCCGGGACGCAGACCCTCTACTACATTACCAAGCACAAGATTACGCGCAAAAACGGCACGGGTTTCCTGGCCGATGACCTGAAAAAACTGGCGAGGAAGCGATGAGAAGCGGAACAAGTCCCCAGGGGCTGCGCTATGCCGTGCGGCGAAGCGGCCGCGCCGTAGCCTTCTGCGCCCTGACCATCGGATGCGGCACCCGGGACGAGCAGGGCTACCCGGCGGGCATCGCCCATTTCACGGAGCACACCCTGTTCCGCGGCACGCGCCGTAAGAGCGCCGCCGTCATCAGCGGCTATCTGGACCGGCTGGGCGGCGAACTGAACGCCTACACTACCAAAGAAGAGATCGTACTGCACGCCACCGTCCTGAAAGAAGACCTGGGCAAGGCCGCGCGCCTGCTGTTCGAGCTGGCCACCGAAGCTACCTTCCCGGACCGCGAGATTGAAACGGAACGGGGCGTGGTGCTGGACGAAATCATCTCCTACAAGGACAATCCGGCCGAAGACGTGTACGACCGCTTCGAAGGCCTGCTGTTTGCCGATACGCCCCTGGAAACGCCTATCCTGGGCACCGCCGCCAGCGTGAAAAAGATTACTCCGGAGATGCTGCGCCGCTTCGTAGCCCAGCACTTCGTCCCGGCCAAAATGGTCTTCACGGTGGTAGCCGACATCGAAGAAAAGAAGCTGGAAAAACAAGTACTGAACCTGATCGACCATGTCTTTCCACAAGGTAATTGACAAACGGCACCATGAGGTGAATGCCGTCATCGGCAACCGGGCACCTTCCCTGTATGAGATGCCGGACCGTCTGGTGGCCGCGATGCTGGCCAACATCCTGGGCGGGCCCGCCTCCAATTCGCTGCTTAACAAGGAATTACGCGAAAAGCGCGGTTGGGTGTACGGCATCGAATGCACCTACACTCAATATGCCGATACGGGCATTATGGCCATCACTTTCGGCTGTGACAAACCCAATCTGGACCAGTGCATGAGCGCCATCGAAACCATTCTGGCCCGGCTGCGGGAAACGCCCCTGACACCCACCCAGCTTCGCGCCTACCGCAAGCAGCTGCTGGGGCAACTGGCCATCAGTTCGGAAGCCGGCGAGGCCCAGTGTCTGTCGATGGGAAAGAGTATGCTGTCCTGGGGGCAGATTCTGCCGCCTGAGACCGTCAAGGCCCAGTTGGAGGCCATTACGCCCGAAGATCTCCAGGCCATGGCCCGCCGCATCTTCGACCCGGAAACCCTCTCGTCCCTAATCTATCTGTAATGGCGGCGCCAGTCCCTCCGGTAACGCTGGTAACGCATTTCAGGGCTTTTTTGCGTTTTGAGAGCGACCAATAAACAAAAAAAAGGCTGGTCCCAAGGGGGATCAGCCTGATCAGTTTAGAACGGGAGGTCGTCGTCCGAGTTGTCGGCGGGCATGTCGTCCAGCGTGGGTGCCGGCGGGGCCTCATAGGCCGGAGCCGAAGCCGGAACAGCCGGGGATGCCGGGGCCGAAGCCTGTCCGGCAGGGGCGAGGCGCCAGATCTGCAGGTCGTTGTACCATCGGCCGTTATACTCGCGGCTTTTCAGGTTGAACGAAACCTTGATTCGGTCGCCCACCTGGTACTTGTCCAGTTCCTGCACCTTATCCTGTCCCCAAGCCGTGAAACAGGCCTGGGCGGTGTAATTTCCGTCGGGATACTCCAGGATGAATTCCTGCTTGGCCCACGCACCGCGGGCCGAGGTCCCGGACTGTACGCCCAGTTTCTGACGGAGGGTTCCTTCCAGTTCCAGTGCCATGGACTTACTTCTTAGCGGGTTCTTCTTTCTCTACGAAAGGATGAACCTCCAGCAGGTCCACGTCGAAGATAAGGGTGGAGTTGGGGGCGATGCCACGGTTGCCACGCTCGCCGTAGGCCAGGTTGGCAGGGATCACGAGGGTGATCTTGCCGCCTTCGCCCACGAGCTTCATGCCTTCGGTCCAGCCGCGGATCACGCGGTTCAAGGGGAAGGTCGCGCCTTCGTTGGCGTCGAATTCCTTACCGTCGATGGTGGTGCCGCGGTAGTTCACCTTCACGGTGTCGCGGTCAGAGGTGGCGTGCAGTTCGCTGCCGGAATCCTGGATCAGGTAAACGATACCGGTAGCGGTGGTGTCAGCGCTGTTCTTGGCGATGAAATCACGACGGAAAGCGTCACCTTTCTCCTTGTTCAGGGCGCCTTCGTAAGCCATGCGCTTCTGCAGGAAGCTGTTGATGATCATGTTCATCTCGGAAGGGTCCATCTTGAACTGCTTCACGAACACGGAATCCATGGGCTCGCCTTCCTTGGCGTTGAGGGCGTCGTTCATGCCCTTGCGAACCATCGCAATGTTCAGGTCGCCGAAATTGTTCTGGGTCATTGCCAAACCGAAGTTAACACCCAGCATGTAGGAAGTGGTGTCCACCTGACCCTTGGTAGGGAGGAGGGCCTGAACTTCTTTGGAGCCTTCCACTTCGGAAGTGCCGCAAGCCATCACCAGCACTGCGGCCGATGCAATGGCAAAGAGTTTTGCAAGTTTCATCATATTAAATTTTAAACGTTTGTCCTTAACAAAGGGGAGCCCGGAGGCTCCATCCTGCAAATGTACGCATTATTTCTAAGAATGCCTAATAAAAGTGTGTTAAAAGGATTTTTTCGAAAAAAGTCCGCAGAAAACATTTGGAAATGTGCCGATTATTTGCTAAATTCACCCTCGCACTAAAAACGATTGCCATGGCCGTGGACTCCACCGTTCTTCACTCCAAATTGAAGACCTTTTTCGGGTACGATGCCTTTAAGGGGGACCAGGAGCAGATCATCCGCCATCTGGTGGATGGGAACAACGCGTTTGTACTGATGCCCACGGGCGGCGGCAAGTCTCTCTGCTACCAGCTGCCGGCCCTGGTGATGGAAGGAACGGCCATCGTCATTTCGCCCCTCATCGCCCTGATGAAAAACCAGGTGGATGCCATCCGCGGCTTCGAGGCGGGGGACATCGGCATCGCCCATTTCCTGAATTCTTCCCTGAGCCGGGCGCAGATCGCCGAAGTGCAGGAGGACCTGCTGCGTGGGGTTACCAAACTGCTGTACGTGGCACCGGAATCCCTGACCAAGGAGGAGAATATCGCTCTTCTGAAGGGCATCAAGATTTCGTTCTATGCGGTGGACGAAGCCCATTGCATCTCCGAATGGGGCCACGATTTCCGGCCGGAGTACCGGAAGATCCGTTCCATCGTGGAGGAAATCCAGCTGGCCCCCATCATCGCCCTCACAGCCACAGCCACGCCCAAGGTTCAGAGCGACATCCTCAAGAATCTGCGCATCCAGGATGCCCGCGTATTCAAATCGTCCTTCAACCGCCCCAACCTGTATTATGAGGTGCGGGACAAGGTGGAGCCCGAAAAAGACATCATCCGCTTCATTCGGCAGAATCCCGGGAAGTCGGGCATCATCTATTGCCTGAGCCGGAAAAAGGTGGAGGAAATCGCCCAGATGCTGTCCATCAACGGCATCCGCGCCCTGCCGTATCATGCCGGCCTGGAAGCCAAGGTCCGGGCCGAAAACCAGGACAAGTTCCTGATGGAAGAGATTGACGTAATCGTGGCCACCATCGCGTTCGGGATGGGTATCGACAAGCCGGACGTGCGCTTCGTGATCCATTACGACATTCCCAAGAGCATCGAAGGATACTACCAGGAAACCGGCCGCGCCGGACGGGACGGACGCGAAGGACAGTGCATCACCTACTACAGCTACAAAGACATTCAGAAGCTGGAGAAATTCATGCAGGGAAAGCCGGTGGCGGAGCAGGAAATTGGCAAGCAGCTGCTGTTCGAAACGGTGGCCTACGCGGAATCCAGCCAATGCCGCAGGAAATTGCTGCTCAATTACTTCGGCGAAGATTATCAGCAGGACAACTGCGGAGCCTGCGACAATTGCCTGCACCCCAAGACCCGCTTTGACGGACGGGAGGAGATGAGCCTGGTTATCGAGCTTATCGAGACCTTGCCGGAGCACTTCAAGATGGAGCATCTGGCGGCCATCCTGTCCGGGGTGAGCAACGCCATGATCAAGTCCTACAAGCACGACCAGCTGCCGCTGTTCGGCGCCGGAAAAGACCACGACGTCCGTTTCTGGCTGGCGGTTATCCACCAGGGCCTCATCCTGCACTACCTGGAAAAAGGCATTGAGAATTACGGACTGATTGCGGCCACCGATCAGGGCCTGGAGTTCTACCTGCATCCGCAGGAGCTGATGCTGGTCGAAGACCGCACCTTCTCCGAAGGCGAGGACGACGATGACGAAGACCCGGCGGCCGTGCGGGGTGGCGGCGGGGGAGACCCCATGCTGCTGGCCATGCTCAAGGACCTTCGCAAGGACGTCGCACACAAGTTGCGGCTGCAGCCCTGGGTCATTTTCTCGGATCCTTCCCTGGAGGATATGACCATCGTTTATCCCCTCACGCTCAAGGAGTTGTCGGAAAAATGCCAGGGCGTGGGCGAAGGCAAGGCCCAGAAGTTCGGCCAGCCCTTCGTGGACCTGATCGCCAAGTACGTGGAGGAAAACGAGATCGAGCGTCCGGACGATTTCGTGGTCAAGTCCGTGGCCTCCAAATCCGGCAACAAGGTCTATATCATCCAGTCCATCGACCGCAAGCTGGACCTGGAGGATATCGCCTCCGCTAAGGGGCTGGATATGAACGATTTACTTACAGAAATCGAAGCCATCGTCTCCACCGGAACGCGCGTGAATCTGAACTACTACATCAGCGCGAACCTGGACCCGGAAGTGGTGCAGGAACTCTACGATTGGTTCAAGCACGAGGCTACGTCCGATTCCCTTGCCGAGGCGCTGAACGCCCTTAGCGACGACTACGAAGAACTGGAAATCCGCCTGGTCCGCATCAAATTCCTGTGCGAAGTTGCAAACTAGCCGTTTGCAACTAGTTTTGTCAACGTTACCCCATCCCTAAATCCCTTCCCTCGGGGAAGGGACTTTGTCGGCCATGGGCCTCCGATTTTACCAAGGAGACTGGCGTAACGCAAAAAAGGCCAAAAATGCGTTACCAGCGTCGCCGGGACTAGACCGCAGATGATGGTACGGAATCTGAAAGATTCTTCGTATCTTTGCAAGCTATGATGAATTTTGGATATAATAACCGCTGGGTGCGTCTTATCAAGGACGTGCTGTTTGTGGCGCTGGCTGTGTGGCTGATCTCGAGAAAAGGCGTAATTGCCGTTGTGGTGGGCATCCTTTTCGGCTGGTGGTACGGGCGCGACGCCTGGTTCCAGGCCAAGGCCCTGTGGCAGGAAAAGCACTACCAGCCCAGCAATCCGGGCCCTACCGTGAACAAGGAACCCGAAGACAACAAGATAACCGTAACCAACCTGTCTGACGCCAAGGAAGTGGACTTCGAAAAGGAATAGGTAGCGATGATTCCCAAAGAGACAGTCGATCAGATACTGGACACCGCCCGCATCGAAGAAGTGATCGGGGATTTCGTGACGCTCAAGCGCCGCGGGTCCAGTTTCGTGGCCTGCTGTCCCTTCCACAACGAAAAGACCCCCTCTTTCCACGTAACGCCGTCCAAAGGCATCTACAAATGCTTCGGTTGCGGCAAGGCGGGCAGCGCGGTGGGCTTCGTCATGGAATACGAACACATGACCTACCCGGAAGCCCTGCGTTACCTGGCCCGCAAATACAATATTGACGTTCAGGAAGAGGAAGAAAGCGCCGAACAGATTGCCGCCCGCCAGCGGAGCGAAAGCCTGATGGCCGTTTCCGAATTCGCCCGCCAGTTCTTCTGCGACCAGCTCCGAAGCGGCGAAGGACGGGCCGTGGGCTATCAGTACTACCGTTCCCGCAGCATCGAGGATGCTACCATCGAGAAATGGAGCCTGGGCTGGGCACCCTCCGGGAAAGCCACCCTGGTGGAAGCCGCCCGCGCCGCCGGTTACAAGGACGAATACCTGGTGGCCGCCGGTCTGGCCATCCAGCAGGAAGACGGAACGCTGATTGACAAATTCCGAGAACGGGTGATGTTCCCCATCCACTCGGTAAGCGGGCGCGTGATCGCCTACAGCGGCCGCACCCTCCGCTCGGACAATCCCGCCAAATATGTAAACTCCCCGGAAACAGAGATTTACATCAAGAGCCGCAACCTGCTGGGCATCTATTTCGCCAAGAGTGAGATTGCCAGGCAGGACCGCTGCATCCTGGTCGAAGGCAACGTGGACGTGGTGATGATGCACCAGATGGGCATCACCAACGTGGTGGCTTCGTGCGGCACCTCCCTCACGGAGGAGCAGGTCCGCCTGATCAAGCGCTTCACGGAGAATGTAACCATCATGTACGATGGGGACAAGGCCGGCCTGCACGCCGCGCTCCGGGCCATCGGCCTGATTCTGAAGGAAGGAATGGCCCCGCGCGTGGTATTCCTTCCCGACGGGGACGACCCCGATTCCTACTCCCGCAAGCATACGCTGGAGGAAATCCAGGAGTTCATCCGCACCCACGAACAGGACGGAATCGCCTTCAAGACGGACCTGCTGCTCTCCGAAGCCGGCGACGACCCGCTGAAAAAGGCCAATCTCATCAACGAGATTGCCGATACCGTGGCCGATATCCCCGATGCCATCCGCCGCCAGGTGTACATCGACACCGTGGCCCGGCGCTTCGGCATCGAGGCCGATATCATCCAGGACCGCGTCCGCAAGACCCGGGAGGCCAATCGGCCGAAGGAGATACGCTCGGCCTCCGGCCTCGGTATGACAAATAACGAATCTGGCGAAGCTTCTGTCATACCGAACGAAGCGAGCGTATCCCCCTACTGGCAGGGAAGCATCCTGGAACCCTCAGAGCGGGAACTATTGGGCTTCATCCTTCGTTTCGGCTGCTCCCCCCTGCAATTCGAATCCGATTCGGAATTCTACGATGCCGACGGCACGCAGACCGTGGCGGAATTCATCGACGCGGCCCTCTCCGGGGACGATATCCACTTCGCCAATCCGGCCTACGAAGCCACCTACCAGGCCTATTTCCAGCTCTATGACCAGGGCATGGCGCAGGACGGCATCGTCCTGGCCCTGATGAATGGGGAAGACCGTGCGGTAGCCAGCGTGGCGGCCGATCTGTGCACCGAAAAGTACGAGCTCACCGTGCACAATTTCTCCGACGCCCTGACCACCACGGACTCCTGGCTGGTGAACTTCGTCCCCCGCGCCATCCTGGTGTACCACGACAAGCGCATCACCGTACAGCAGAAGGAACTGTCCCGGAAGCTGCAGCAGGCCTCTCCGGACCAGGTCCTGGACCTGATGAACCAGCTGGGGCGCCTGAATGAAATCAAAAAGACCCTCAATATCAAACTTGGAAGATTAAAGAAATGAGTTACAAGAGAACCCTCGTGACCTGTGCCCTCCCCTATGCCAACGGTCCCGTCCATATCGGCCATCTGGCCGGTGCCTACATTCCCGGCGACATCTATGTCCGCTACCTGCGCATGCGCGGGGAGGATGTGGTGTTCGTGTGCGGCAGCGACGAGCACGGCGTGCCCATCACCATCAAGGCGAAAGAACAGGGCGTGACGCCGCAGGACATTGTGGACAAGTACCACAAGATCATGAAGGACGCCTTCACGGGCCTGGGAATCAACTACGATATCTATTCCCGCACCTCGTCGGCGGTCCACGCGGAGAATGCGGCCGAGTTTTTCCGCAAGCTCTACGACCAGGACGATTTTATCACCCAGGAGAGCGAGCAGCTCTATGACGAGGAGGCTAAGATGTTCCTGACCGACCGCCTCATCGAGGGCACCTGCCCCAAGTGCGGCAATCCCCGCGCCTACGGTGACCAGTGCGAGAAATGCGGCAGCACGCTGAGCCCCGAGGAACTCATCGACCCCAAGTCCAAACTGAGCGGCAGCACGCCGGTGAAGAAGAAGACCAAGCACTGGTATCTGCCGTTGAACCAGTACGAGCCCTGGCTCCGCGACTGGATTCTGGAGCAGCACAAGGAGTGGAAGACCAATGTGTACGGCCAGTGCAAGAGCTGGCTGGACGGCGGCCTGCAGCCCCGCGCCGTCACCCGTGACCTGGACTGGGGCGTTCCCGTCCCGGTGGAAGGGGCCGAAGGGAAAGTGCTGTACGTATGGTTCGACGCACCCATCGGCTATATCTCCAACACCAAGGAACTGCTGCCCCAGAGCTGGGAGAAGTGGTGGAAAGACCCCGAGACCCGGCTGGTGCATTTCATCGGCAAGGACAATATCGTGTTCCACTGCATCGTGTTCCCGTCCATGCTCAAGGCCTACGGGGACTATGTGCTGCCGGACAATGTGCCCTCCAACGAATTCCTGAATCTGGAAGGCGACAAGATTTCCACTTCCCGCGGCTGGGCCGTCTGGGTGGACGAATATGAACGCGACTTCCCCGGTTGCGAGGACGTGCTGCGCTATGTGCTCACCGCCAACGCCCCGGAGACCAAGGATAACGACTTCACCTGGAAGGACTTCCAGGCCAGAAACAATTCCGAGCTGCTGGCCGTGTTCGGCAACTTCGTGAACCGCGCCGTGGTGCTTACGCACAAATACTTCGGCGGCGCCGTTCCGCAGAACCTGAAGCCGCAGCCCGTTGATGCTGAGACGCTTGAATCCCTGAAGCCTTGCCGCGAGGCCCTGGAGAAGTACATCGAGACCTTCCATTTCCGCGAGGCCCTGAAGGAAGCCATGAACATGGCGCGCATCGGCAACAAGTACATCTCCGACATGGAGCCCTGGAAGGTAGCCAAGGACGATATGGACCGCTGCGCCAGCATCCTGTACACCTGCCTGCAGATCTGCGCAGACCTGGCTATCGCTTTCGAGCCTTTCACTCCCTTCAGCGCCCAGAAGCTGCGCGACATCCTGCGCGTGGGCGTGAACGCCGGCTGGGACCATCGCGCCGGCGAAGGCGCCCCCACCGTGAACTTCTACAAGGACGGCGAAGGGAAGGCCCTGCATACCGTTCCGGCCGGAGATTCTCTCGGCCTGCGGCCTCGGAATGACAATAATCCTGTCATACCGAGCGAAGCGAGCGTATCCCCCACCCTCACCTGGGACATGCTGGGTCAGGCAGAACTCCTGCCGGCCGGGCATCGGCTGGGCGAAGCCGTGCTGCTGTTCCGGAAGATCGAGGACGAGGAGATCAATGCGCAGATCGCCCGGCTGGAAGCCATCAAGAAGGCCCGGGAAGAAGCCGAAAAGGCCCGCGAAGCCGCCGAGGCTGCGAAAAAGGTAGAGCCGCAGAAGCCGGAAGTGAGCTTCGAGCAGTTCGGTGCCATGGACATCCGCACGGCCACCGTTCTGGCCGCGGAGCGCGTGCCCAAGACCGATAAGCTGCTGAAACTCACCATCGACACGGGCATTGACACCCGCACCATCGTGTCGGGCATCGCCGAATACTACAGCCCCGAAGACATGCTGGGCAAGCAGATCTGCATCCTGGCCAACCTGGCTCCCCGCGCCATTCGCGGCATTGAGTCCAAGGGTATGATCCTGATGGCCAAGCAGGGCGATGGAAAAATGCGTTTCATTACGCCGCAGGAAGCCCTGGTGAACGGCGCTCAAATTGGATAATATGGAACAAGAGAACCTGCAGGAGGAACACGGACTCCACTTCCTGGAGCAAATGAACCAGGAGAAAATCCGCCAGAATCTGATGGAGGCCAGCCACCACGCCGCCCAGGCGAAGGAAGGCGCGCCTGCCCGCAACCCCTATCTGGACCTCTCGCCGGAAGTGGCCGATGCCCTGGCGCACGGAAAACCGGTCGTGGCCCTGGAATCCACCATCATCAGCCACGGCATGCCGTATCCGCAGAACGTGGAAACGGCCCTGAAGGTGGAAGCCGCCATCCGCGAATGCGGGGCGGTCCCGGCTACGGTCGCCATCATCGGCGGACGGCTTAAGGCCGGCCTGTCCGAGCAGGAGATCGAGTACCTGGGCTGGAAAGGACGCGAAATCGCCAAAGCCAGCCGACGGGACTTGCCCGTCCTGGTGGCCCGTAAGGCCGATGGAGCCACCACTGTGACCACCACGATGATTATCGCCGCCATGGCCGGCATCAAGGTTTTCGCCACCGGCGGCATCGGCGGCGTGCACCGAGGAGCCGAGACCACCATGGACATATCGGCCGATCTGGAAGAACTGGCCCACACGCCGGTGATGGTCATCTGCGCCGGAGCCAAATCCATTCTGGATCTGGGACTTACGCTGGAGTATCTGGAAACCAAGGGTGTCCCGGTTATCGGCTACGGCACCGACGAACTCCCTGCTTTCTACACCCGCAAGAGCGGATTCAAGGTGGATTACCGCATTGACACGCCCGAAGAACTGGCCGCGGCTTTCCGCGCCAAACTGGGCATGGGCCTGGGCGGCGGCATGCTGGTCACCAACCCCATCCCGGAAGAGTGGTCCATGGACCCGGAGCGGATCAACGCTGCCATCGACCAGGCCCTCTCCGAAGCCGATGCCCAAGGCATTCACGGCAAGGAAGTCACGCCCTTCCTCCTGGCCCGCATCAAGGACCTCACCGGCGGCGACTCCCTCGCCTCAAACATCCAGTTGGTGCTGAACAACGCCCGCCTCGCCGCCCGCGTGGCCGCGCTGCTGTAAAGGAAGTCCTACCTCAGTACGGGGGTAGGACTTTGCTTAAATAGCAGGTAATGAGGCTGTTGGTTTTGCGCGACACTGTGTTGGAAATGCACCGCCATTCGGCGAAGGGGAAAGGGCTGGGCATCGCTCCACCGTTCGGCGTGCCCCGGCGCTTTCGCCGGAGGCGGGTTGTCGCAGTAGCCGCACAAAAACGCCACTATTTCAGCGCCTTGAGCCCATTTTGGGCAGTAGCCGCACAAAAACGGCCTGTTTTGGGCGGCTCGGCTGGAGCGCCTGAGTCAAGGATAATCCGAAAATGAACGCAGTGCGTTCACAATTGAACTGGACATACTATCCGACATTAAAACAGATATCTAGACCCAAACTCAAACCGGGAAAAGGGGAAGAGCACTACTCCCCTGCCGGAATCCAGGTGATGCTGGGATCGCGGCGCCACCAGGTGAACTGGCGTTTGGCGTAGTGGCGGGTGTTGGCCTGGATGCGGCGGACGGCGGTGTCCAGGTCGCAGGTGCCGTCAAAATAATCGAAGAGTTCCTTATAGCCCACGGTCTGCAGGGCGGGCAGATCCCGGTACGGGAGCATGGAGCGGGCTTCGGCTTCCAGGCCGCGGGCCATCATTTGCTCCACCCGGGCGTTGATGCGCTCGTACAGCTGCTCCCGGGGCCGTTCCAGGCCTATTTTCACAATCTCGAAATCGCGTTCCTTGAAGCGGCGGGTCTTGAAGGAGGAGAAGGGTTTTCCGGTGTACATGCTCACTTCCAGTGCGCGGATCACGCGCTGGCCGTTGGACAGGTCCAGCTCCTCATAGGAGACCGGGTCCAGTTCCTTCAGTTGTTCGGCCAGCACTTCCACGCCTTCGTCCCGGAGGCATTCCATCAGGTGTTCCCGGAGCTGGATGGGCACTTCGGGGAAATCGTCCAGGCCATAGCAGAACGCGTCGATGTACAGCATGGAGCCGCCGCACATCACCAGGGTTTCATGGCCCTTGGCGAAGAGCTGGTTCACCAGGTTCAGGGCTTCGACTTCATAAATGCCGGCCGTGTAGTTCCGGGTAATGGGGATGTTGCGGATGAAATAATGTTTCACCGCAGCCAATTCCCTCCTGGAGGGGGCTGCGGTGCCAATTTTCAGTTCCTTATAGAGTTGGCGGGAGTCGCAGGAGATAACGGGGGAACCCACTTCCAACGCGCGCTGGATGGCATAGCCGGTTTTTCCGACAGCGGTGGGACCCAGTATGATCTCAAGGCGCCGGGGCATACTCAGTCTTCGCTTTCGTCGTAGATTTCCTTGCCGTCTTCGTCGCTGTCTTCCTCTTCTTCCTCGTCCAGGTCTTCGTCGTCGAAATCCTCGTCGTCCTCTTCCTCTCCGGGGAGGTGACGCTGTTTGTCGGGGAGGTCTTCGAAGGCTACGTAGCCGTTCTCAAATTCGATGGGGTTGGGACCCTTGGTATCTGCCAGGAAGGGGAAATCCGGGCTGACGCGGGAACCGGCAGCCTCGCCTTCCACGGTGATGTTCACGCTCTTGCGGTTGGTGACGTCGTAGAAATACACGAAGTCCGTGGCACCGGCCTTGATCACCTTCTCCAGCGGGGTTTCGTCCACGGTGCCGCAGCCCAGGTCAAACAGACCGTAACGGCCCACAATGCCACCGGTTACGTCCAGGGCCTTGAACATGATCAGCTGGTCCTGAGGGAATTCCAGATCCGCCCTCAACTGCTTGTGGAGGGTGTACAGGGTGGTGGCGCCGTGCACGTGATACACGCGATAAAAACCTTTGATGCCCGTAAGGGTTACCCTTAATATAAATACCATACGTCCGTTCTTTTTGTAAACTCAAAGATACTGCTTTTTTCCGGTTCCGTTGCATTTTTTTACAAAAAACACTACTTTCGTGGAAGTGGAAATGTTCGACGCATACCGCAGCATCCAAGCCCCGTCCCAAGGCCTGTTCAAGGACAACGGCTCGCGCTTCATCGCCCTGGCCTATCCGGTGGAAACCGAGGCCGAGGTGAAGGCCATCGTGGCCGGCCTGAAAAAGCAGTACCACGACGCCCGGCACCATTGCTACGCCTACCGGCTGGGATACAAGGCCGACTTGTTCCGCGCCAATGACGACGGGGAGCCTTCCGGCAGCGCCGGCCGCCCCATCCTGGGGCAGATCGACTCCCTGGGCCTGAGCGACGTGCTGGTAGTGGTGGTGCGCTACTTCGGCGGCATCAAGTTGGGAATACCGGGCCTGATCCGGGCCTATAAGACCTCCACGGCCGACGCCCTGCAACAGGCGGTAATCGTGGAAAAGATTGCCTCCAGGCGCTTCCGCATCCATTTCGACTACCTGTCCATGAACGCCGTAATGAAGGTGCTCAAGGATATGGACCTTCCGCAGACGGGCCAGGAATTCGGGGAGCAGTGCAGCTTGGAAACCAAGGTCCGGCTGTCTGCCGTGGACGCTTTTCTGGAGCGGCTCCAGGGCGTCGCGCGCTTGGAAGAATGCTAAATAATTGCTATCTTGCAAAACTGAACGCCAATAACACTAACCACATAACACTATGTCCAAAAAAGTTCACGTTTTCAATGCCGGCCCTTGCCTGCTGCCGCAGGTGGCCATCGATCACGCAATCGAAGCCCTGAAAGACTTCAGCGGCACCGGAATTTCCGTGCTGTCCATCAGCCATCGTACCAAGGAATGGGACGCCGTGATGGATGAGTGCCGGGCTCTGTGGAAAGAACTCCTGCACATTCCCGACACGCACGAGGTCGTGTTCCTGGGCGGCGGTGCCTCCCTCCAGTTCCTGTATGTCGCCATGAACTACCTGGAGAAGAAGGCCGCCTACCTGGATACCGGCGTCTGGGCGCACAAGGCCCTCAAGGAAGCCCAGGGCATCGGCGAAGCCTATGCCATCGCCTGCTCCAAGGACAAGAACTACAGCTATATCCCCAAGGGATACGACATTCCCGCGGATCTGGACTATCTGCACATCACCACCAACAACACCATCTACGGCACCGAAATCCACGAGGATATCGACTGCCCCTGCCCTCTGATTGCCGATATGTCCTCGGACATCATGTCCCGTCCCGTGGATGTGTCCAAGTACGACCTCATTTACGGCGGCGCCCAGAAGAATGTGGGCCCTGCCGGCGTCATCTTCGCCATCATCAAGAAAGAGTCCCTGGGCCGCGTGAGCCGCTATATCCCGACCATGCTGGACTACCGCACCCATATCGACAAGCTGTCCATGTTCAACACCCCGCCCGTGTTCGCCATCTACGTGATGAATGAAACCCTGAAGTGGCTCAAGAGCATCGGCGGTGTGGAGGCCATCCAGAAGATCAACCAGCAGAAGGCCAAACTCCTGTACGACGAAATCGACCGCAACAGCCTGTTCATCGGCACGGCCGCCAAGGAAGACCGTTCCCTGATGAATGTGTGCTTCGTGATGGCCCCCGGCCACGAGGAGCTGCAGGACGAATTCTTCGCCTTTGCCAAGGAGCACGGAATGGTGGGCATCAAGGGTCACCGCAGCGTAGGCGGTTTCCGCGCCTCGCTGTACAACGCCTGCACCGTGGAGGATGTCCAGGCCCTGGTTGACTGCATGAAGGAATTCGAAACACTTAAGAAGTAACTGGCCATGAAGATTTTACTCGCAACCCAAAAGCCCTTCGCCGCCAAGGCCGTGGAGGGCATCGTCTCCATTCTCACCGAAGGGGGTCACGAAGTAGTAAAACTGGAGAAATATGCCGAACAGGCGGACCTGGTGACTGCCGTGGCCGATGTGGAGGCCATGATCATCCGCTCCGACAAAGTGACGGAGGAAGTGATGGCCGCCGCTCCCAAGCTGAAAATCGTGGTGCGTGCCGGCGCAGGCTTCGACAATGTGGATCTGGCTGCCGCCACCGCCCGTGGCATCGTGGTGATGAACACCCCCGGCCAAAACTCCAACGCCGTGGCCGAACTGGCCCTAGGCATGATGATCTATATGGCCCGTACCCAGTTCACGCCCGCCACGGGTTCCGAACTGCAGGGCAAGCGCCTGGGCGTCCAGGCCTACGGCAACGTAGGTCGCCTGGTGGGCCAGAAGGCCAAGGCCCTGGGCATGGAAATCTGCGCCCTGGATCCCTTCCTCACGGACCAGCAAATCATCGACGGCGGCGCCACTCCGGTGCATTCCGTGGAAGAGCTCTATGCCGCCTCGGACTATCTGTCCATCCACATCCCGGCCCTCCCCGCCACCATCAAGAGCATCGGCTACGCGCTCATTACCAAGATGCCCAAGGGCGCCACGCTGGTAAATACCGCCCGCAAGGAAGTCATTGACGAAGAAGGCCTGATGCAGGCGCTGGAAGAGCGTCCGGACCTGAAATACGTCACGGACGTGATGCCCGACAACTATGCGGCCCTGCAGGAGAAATTCGGGGCCCGCGTCTTCGCCACGCCCAAGAAGATGGGTGCCCAGACCGCCGAGGCCAACGTGAACGCCGGCCTGGCCGCCGCCCGTCAGATTGTGGATTTCTTCGCCACCGGCAATACAAGATTTCAAGTGAATAAATAATATGGTAAGAGTTAAACCCTTTGCAGCAATAAGACCGCCCAAGAATCTGGTGACCGAAGTGGCGGCTCCGCCGTACGATGTACTGAACAGCGAGGAAGCGCTGGCAGCGCACCTACGACAAGGCCGTGGAAAACTTCAAGGCCTGGAAAGAACGCGGCTGGCTGGTGAAAGAGGACAAGGAGAAGTACTATGTGTACGCCCAGACCATGGGCGAGCGCACCCAGTACGGCATTGTCCTTTGCGCCCACACCGACGACTATGCCAACGGCATCATCAAGAAACACGAGCTCACCCTGAAGCCCAAGGAAGACGACCGCATGATCCACGTCCGCATCCAGAACGCGAACATCGAACCCGTCTTCTTCGCCTTCAAGGACCACAAGGAACTGGGAGAAATCATCGCCAAAACCGCCGCCGGAGAACCCGAGTACAAGTTTAAGGACGAAAACGACTTCACCCACACCTTCTGGGTCATCAACGACGACGCCGTGAACGCCCGCATCACCGAGATCTTCACCAAGGACATCGACGCCTTCTACGTGGCCGACGGTCACCACCGCACGGCCGCAGCAGCCCGCGTCGGCGCCGAAAAACGCGCCCAGAACCCCGCCCACACCGGAAATGAGGAATACAACTACTTCATGGCCGTGTGCTTCCCGCAGAGCAACCTGGCCATCATCGACTACAACCGTGTGGTGAAGGACCTCAACGGCCTAAGCACCAAGGAGTTCTTCAAAGCACTGGAGGAAGACTTCGTGATTGAATGCAAGTGCGACTGCACCAAGGATGGCGGAAAATGCGAGTGCGAATATCCCTGCCACTGCAAATGCTCGGAGATTTATCATCCCTCAGGCCTTCATAACTTCTCCATGTACATCGAAGGTGTATGGTACAGCCTCACCGCCAAGCCGGGCCGTTACAACGACAGCGACCCCATTGGCGTACTGGACGTGACCATCCTGTCCAATCTGGTACTGGATAAGATTTTGGGAATCAAGGATTTGCGCACGGATAAGCGCATTGACTTCGTGGGTGGTATCCGCGGCCTGGGCGAACTGTCCCGCCGTGTGGATTCCGGCGAGATGAAAGTGGCTTTCGCCCTTTATCCCGTCTCCATGGACCAGCTGATCAGGATTGCCGACACCGGCAACATCATGCCGCCCAAGACCACCTGGTTCGAGCCCAAGCTCCGCAGCGGTCTGGCTATCCACGAGCTGAAATAGCCCAAAGCACGACTCCCACGCTCACGGACACGTTCAGTGAGTGTTTCGTCCCCTGCTGGGGAATTTCAAGAGAAAAGTCGCAGGCGTCCACAACTTCCTGTTGTACGCCTGCGACTTCGTTTCCGAATACCAGTGCGTAGCGAGGGGATACGCTCGCTTCGCTCCGTATGACAATGTCGTCATTGCCGGCCTGACCGGCAATCTCCTTCTGGAACGCATCCAGCTTCACGGAATGCACGGTCTGCTCCACGGCTATCACGGTGTAGCCTTCGGCCTTGAGGCGATGTACAAGCGCCACCACATCGGCCACATGTTCGAAAGGGACCACTTCTTCGGCCCCCAGAGCCACTTTCCGAAGTTCCGGAGACGGAGGGACGGGACAGATGCCGCCCAGATAGACCTTGTCCACCCCGAAGGCATCGGAGGTACGGAAGGCACTGCCCACGTTGTGGGCGCTGCGGATGTTGTCCAGCACCAGCACCACGCCGCTGGAAGGGCGCTCCGTGCGGTACGCCTCGGCCGACAGGCGGCCCAGTTCGATGTTCAGGAGTTTCCGGTCTTTCACTTCTGGAGGTATTTCAGGGCCAGTCCACCGGCCGATGTCTCCTTGTACAGGGACGGGAGGTCCTTGCCCGTCTGTTTCATCACCTCCACCACATGGTCGAAGGAAATGCGGTGACGGCCGTCGGAGAAGGTGGAATAGATATTGGAATCCAGAGCGCGGCAGGCGGCGAAGGCGTTGCGCTCGATACAGGGAATCTGCACCAGGCCGCAGACGGGATCGCAGGTCATGCCCAGATGGTGCTCCAGGCCCATTTCGGCTGCATATTCAATCTGATAAGGACTGCCGCCGAAGAGCTGGCAGGCAGCGGCCGATGCCATGGCGCAGGCTACGCCCACCTCTCCCTGACACCCCACCTCTGCACCGGAAATGGAGGCGTTGTGCTTGACTACGTTGCCGATAAGGCCGGCTGTGGCCAGGGCATGGAGGATTTTCCGGTCGGAGAAAGCGTGTCCCTTGGCCAGGTGGTACAGGACGCCGGGCATCACGCCGCAGGAGCCGCAGGTAGGAGCCGTTACGATGGTACCGCCCGATGCATTTTCCTCGCTGGCGGCCAGGGCATAGGCGAACACCAGACCGCGTGAACGCAGATTGGGCTGGTAGCCCAGGGCCTTGACGTGATAGACGGCCGCCTTGCGCGTCAGGTTCAGGGGTCCGGGCAGCCGGCCTTCGGCATCCAGTCCCCGGTCCACGGAAGCCTTCATCGTTTCCCAGATCTCCTGCAGGTAATCCCAGATGGCGGGACCTTCGCACAGATCCACATATTCCCAGAGGTTGCGGCCGTTGCTGTCGCACCAGGCGATGATATCGGCCAGGGTATTCAATTCATAGCAGTCACCTCCGTCGCTCATCTCCTTCCCCGGACCTTCGGACAGGGCGCCGCCGCCCACCGAATACACGGTCCATTCTTCGGCCAGGGTTCCGTCCGAGCGGAAGGCCTTGAACAGCATTGCGTTGGGATGGTATTCCAGGAAATGGGAGGGCTCCCAGAGGATTTTGACCGGAGCCACAGGCTCCAGGGCCTCCAGAATGGCCACGTCCGTCATATGTCCCTTGCCGGTGGCGGCCAGGGAGCCATACAGGGTTACCAGAAAATGGGCGGCGTGAGGGTGACGGGCGGCAAACATCTGCGCAGCCCGGTAGGGCCCCATCGTGTGGGAGGAGGAAGGTCCTTTCCCGATTTTGTACAGTTCGCGGAGGGAATGCATACCAACTAATTCAGCGCCGCAAAGGTAATGATATTTTTCCTGATGGAAAAGTAAAAGAAAAAGGTTATCTTTGTGGGTTAGAATAACACTACTATCCCAATATGAAAAAAGATTCGCAGGTCTTCGACCTTATCCAAAAGGAAAAGGAGCGCCAGTCCTCCGGTTTGGAACTGATTGCCTCTGAGAACTATGTCTCCGACCAGGTACTGGAAGCAATGGGCTCCGTCTGCACCAACAAATACGCCGAGGGCTATCCCGGCAAGCGTTATTACGGCGGCTGCGAGGTGGTGGACCAGATTGAACAGCTGGCCATCGACCGCCTCTGCAAGCTCTTCGACGCCGAATACGCCAACGTGCAGCCGCACTCCGGCGCCCAGGCCAACATGGCCGTCACGATGGCCATCCTGAAGCCCGGGGACACCTTTATGGGACTGGACCTGTCGATGGGCGGTCACCTGACGCACGGCTCCCCCGTCAATGCCAGCGGCCTGCTGTACCATCCGGTGGCCTATGGCCTGAACCCGGAAACCGGCTGCGTGGATTACGACGATATGGAGCGCAAGGCCCTGGAATGCAAGCCCAAGCTCATCATCGGCGGTGCATCGGCCTATTCCCGCGAATGGGACTACGAGCGGATGCGCAAGATTGCCGATGAGGTGGGCGCCATCCTTTGGATTGACATGGCCCACACTGCTGGCCTCATCGCCGCAGGCCTGCTGAAAAATCCCGTGAAATACGCCCACATCGTCACCTCCACCACCCACAAGACCCTCCGCGGACCGCGCGGCGGTATCATCCTGATGGGCAAGGACTTCGACAATCCCTGGGGCCTCACCACCCCTAAGGGCGAAATCAAGAAGATGAGCGCCATCCTCAATTCCAGCGTCTTCCCCGGCATCCAGGGCGGTCCGCTGGAGCATGTGATCGCCGCCAAGGCCGTGGCATTCTGGGAAGCCGCCCAGCCCGAATACGTGGAGTACCAGAAGCAGGTGGTGGCCAACGCCGCCGCCATGTGCCGGGAGTTCCTGTCCCGGGGCTATAAAGTTATCTCCGGCGGAACCGACAATCACTTGATGCTCATTGACTTGCGCACCAAGTTCCCGGATCTCACCGGCCGGGTTGCCGAAAAGGAACTGGTCCGGGCCGACATCACCGTGAACAAGAATATGGTGCCCTTTGACAGCCGCAGCGCCTTTGCCACCAGCGGCCTTCGCGTGGGCACGCCGGCCATCACTTCCCGCGGCTTCGAGGAGAAGGACATGGTCGCCATCGTGGATTTGATCGACCTGGTGCTGGCTTCGGCCAATACCCATTTCGCCGCCCTTACCGCCAAGGAGCCTACGGAGGCCCAGGTGGCCGAACGCATCGCCCATAAACTGGTGCTGGACGAGGTTCGTCACAAAGTACACGTGATGACCGCCGGTCGTCCCCTGAACCGCTATTAAGCCATGCGTATTCCCCGTATCGTCCTGACCGCCCTGCTGCTGGCGGCCTGTGCTGCGGACCCCCAGCCGGAGCCCACGCCCACACCCCAACCGCAGCCTCCCACCCCGGATCCCCCGACACCGCCCACCGAGTACAGCTTCACAGCCGCGCCCGCATCGCTTACCTTTGACAGCGAAGGCGGCACCCAGACCTTCCAACTGACCACCGATGCCCCCTGGAAGGCCTATTGCAAGGAGGATTGGATCACTTTTGTCCACCAGGCCGGGCAGGGAGACGACGAAATCCGCGTCACCGTGGAGCCTTATTACGATACGGATTATAACCGCCGCGGCACCATCAGCTTCGAGGTGGACGGCGAAGGGACCGGCAGCCTGGATGTGGATATCATCCAGCTTCGCGCCGAACGTGTGGACCCTCCGGATCCGCCCCAGCCCGAATTGAATGTCCAGGTGACCACCGGCGCCGCCTCCAAGATCACCACCACTTCGGCCAATATCACCTGCAATTATTCCGGGGCCGATGATGGGGTGTACGACCGGGGAGTCTTCTACGGCTACCAGCCGGACCGTCTGGATTACTGCCAGGCCATCAGCAGCTCGGAGCTGTCTTCCGGCTATTTCACCATCAAACTCAGCAGCCTGGAACCCAATACCACGTATTATTACGCGGCTTTTGTGACCGTCTTTGATGCGGCCTCCCAGCAGTATGTGGACGTGCTGGGGTCCGTGCTCAGTTTTGCCACCGAAGATGGAATGCCCGTCACCGAAAAGGGGCTGCAGTACCTCGGCTGCTATGAAATGCCGGCTCTGGACCTGGTCCGGACCGATGCCTGCAGCAACAGCGGCGGCGAATCCTTCGGCAACACCAACTGGTTCAATTACGAAACCACCGACGCTAACCGGATGGTGATTACCCATACCTTTGCCGACGGCAACAAGCTCCGCCGCAACTACACCTGTATGGTAGACCGGACCAAACAGGCCCCGCTGTGGAGCGCCTTCGTGATGCACGATGATGCCTATCCGGACAATAATATCGGCCGCACAGGCTCCTGGACGCCCGATCCGGGCATCCCCGCCTCGTGGCAGAGCTGCTTCTCCTCGTCCGGCTACAGCCGCGGCCATTTCGTGGCCTCCAACTATCGCCAGAACACCTCCGCCGCCAACAAGCAGACCTTCTACTACACCAACCAGGCCCTGCAGTACCAGACCTCCTTCAACGACGGGGTATGGAACTCGCTGGAGCAGGCCGTGAAGGGTGCGGCGCCGTCTGGCCGCGACACTTTGTACGTGGTGGTGGGTACCTTGTACGAGAACAGCAGGTCCATCGAGGGGGTCCCTGTCCCCAGCCACTTCTACAAGTTGCTGATGAAGTGCAGCTTCTCCACCGCCGGTACCATGACCGATGCCCGGGGCGTGGCCTATCTGTTCACCAACGAGGCCCACAAGGGCATGACCTATTCCCAGGGCGCCACCACCATCGATGCAGTGGAGCAGCGCGCCGGCTTCAACTTCTTCGCCAACGTTCCGGAAGAACTGCAGGAAAAGGCCGAAAAGATGAGTTCCGGCATCTGGTAGCTTAGTATTCTACCATATTCAGGAAAAGGGCATGGCCCGGCACTGATTCACCGGCATCCGAACGGGTGCCGGTTTGTATTAGTTCTTCGATCCATTCGGGCCGATGCTTCCCCCGCCCCACCTCGATGAGCGA
>CACYHZ010000026.1 GCA_902774345.1 uncultured Bacteroidia bacterium
TCAAAGGTAGTGGCATCGTCCGAAGGACGGAAAGCCGATGCAATGAGCCCTACCGGACTCACCGGGTTTCCCCAGCCATCGCAGGCCTTGGTATCCAACTGGCGTTCGGTCCGGCGTTGGAAGTGGTAGGGCCCCTTTCCTTCCTTTCGCTGCTGCGTGCGGAGGGTTTTATAAATGTTCCTGGCCGCCTGCAGCCAGGTATCATCGAAAACGGACGCATCACCGCTTATCTTCCAATACTCATAAGCAAGACGGACAGGGTAGCACATGGAATCAATCTCCCACTTGCGCTCGTGAACATAGGGGTTCATGTCCGTCAGGTCGCTCATCCATTCCCCTCCGGTCGGTCCGTCGTTGAAAGCGTTGGCATACGGGTCAATGTTGATAAGACTGAACTGGCAGCGGATGACCCCTTCCAGCAGTTTCCTCAGCGCCGGGTCGTCCCGCATCAGGGAGAGGTAAGGCCAGACCTGGGCTCCGGAATCCCGGAGCCACATGGCGTGGATGTCTCCGGTATAGACAAAGGTCCGGGGCGTACCGTTTTCATCTTCGCTATAATGGACCGTGGTATCCAGCGTGTTGGGGAAACAGTTCCGGAACATCCAGCGAAGCTTTGCATTCGACAAAAGGGCTTCTACCTCCACGATTCTGGCCTCGACGGCCTCAGAGGTGAATAGCCGGTCCTTCGCGGCGGGCCTCCGATCCTGATAAGGTTGGGCCGAAGCGAGAATGGCCACGGTCATAAAAGACAGGCAGAGTAAACTGTTTTTCATCATTTTTCTTTATCGGCTTAAGGAATACGGGCGGTCTTCCGGCCGGGTCCCGCGGAGGAAGGACGGCTTGTCTGAAAGGGTAAAGCGGAGCTTGGCGCCGTGGAGGAGGTCGTCATGCCGGATATAATTGTGCTGCCAGACCCGTCCGTTGAGGCGGAGTTTCTCTACATACACTTTCTCCTCAGCGTTTCCGGGCGCTTCAATATGGACATCGCCTCCGGGGAGGTGCAGGACAGCCTTCTCAAAGAGCGGAGACCCCAGCGCATATTCTCCGCTGCCCGGGCATACCGGATAGAACCCCAGGGCCGAGAAAACATACCAGGCCGATGTCTGGCCATTATCTTCGTCGCCGCAGTAGCCGTCGGCCCAGGGACCGTAGAATTTCCCCATCACTTCCCGCACACGCGCCTGCGTCTTCCACGGCTGGGAGCACCAGTCGTACAGGTACAGCATGTGCTGGATGGGTTGGTTCCCATGGGCATAGTTTCCCATGCCCATCACCGTCATCTCAATGATTTCATGGATCGGACGGCCATAGTAGCTGTCATCGTATTTGGGCGGCATCTGGAATACCGTATCCAGTTGGGCCGCAAAAGTTTCCGGCCCGCCCATCAGGCCGATAAGGCCTTCAACGTCGTGGAACACGCTCCATGTGTAGTGCAACGAGTTCCCTTCCGTGAAGTCTCCGCCCCATTTCAAGGGAGAGAAGGGCCTGGAGAAACGGCCGTCGGCCTTCCGGCCGTTCATGAGCCTGAATTCCGAATCATACAGATTCCGGTAATTCAGCGCAGCATGCCGGTAAGGGGCGAGTTCCTCCTCCGTCTTGCCCAGGGCCTGGCCCAACTGCCAGATACACCAGTCGTCATAGGCGTATTCCAGTGTGCGTGCCGCACTTTCGTTGATCCCTACATCGCAGGGCACGTAACCCAGGGAATCGTAGTATTGCCAGCCCAGACGACCGGAAGAGGAAACCCTCGGATGCACCGCATGCGCCCCATGGGTAACCGCTTCCCAGAGCTCATCGATATCCTGGCAAGGGATCCCCTTCAAGAAAGCATCGGCGACCACGGAGGCACTGTTGTTCCCCACCATGCACCCCCGGTGTCCCGGCGACGCCCATTCCGGCAGAAAACCGCTCTCCCGGAAATCGTTTACAAGTCCTGCCTGCACCCGGGCCGATGTTTCCGGATACACCAGGTTCAACAGCGGGAAAAGGCTGCGGAAGGTGTCCCAGAAGCCGGTATCCGTGAAGAAATAGCCTTTTTCGATGCGGCCGTTATGCGGACTGTAATGCACGCGTTCTCCCGCTTCGTTGATTTCGGACAGGTCGCGTGGAAACAGCAGGCAACGGTACAGGCAGCTGTAGAATGTGCGCAAGTTGTCCAGATTCCCGTCCGTCACCTCGATTCGGCCCAGCAGGGCATTCCACTCATCGCGGGCTGCGTTCCGCACGGCCTCGAAGCCTCCTGTCACCTCCAAGAGGTTCCGTTCGGCCTGCTCCGCCGAAATGAACGACGAGGCCACCTGCAGGTTCACCTGCTGACCCCGAACGGTCCTGAAGCCGACAAGAGCCACATCCTCCCGGGCCGGGCAGGCTTCGAAAGGCGTATCGGAACGGACAATGAACCAGTTGCGGAAGCCGTCGGCTACTCCGCCGTGGTTGTGGACGGTATAGCCCCTGATCGTGTACGCATCAACCAGGGATACCTTCCCGCCCTCGAAAGCATCCACGACCAGGTAGGACTGCCCTTCGGGATAGGTAAGCCGGAAGGCCGCGGCATGGGACGTTGGGGTAAGTTCCGCCGTAACGTCATGGTCAGCCAGATACACACTATAGTAATAAGGGGTTGCAACTTCTGCCTTGTGGGAAAACCAGCTGGCTCGCGCGTCCTGGTCATATACCGGACCGGTTGTCACCGGCATGAGGGAGAAAGCGCCATAGTCGTTGATCCAGGGGCTGGGTTGATGTGTCTGCTTGAGCCCACGGATATGCGTTGCATCATAACGGTAGGTCCAGCCGTCTCCGTTCGAGCCAGTCTGCGGCGTCCAGAAATCGGCGCCCCATGGCACGGCAACCGCCGGATAGGTATTGCCGGTGGAGAGTTCGTAAGTGGAGGCTGTCCCTACCAGGGTGTTGACATAAGACACCGGATCCGGACGCTCTGGCCTGGCCACGGCGGAAACCGTTGCCAGCCAAGTCAGGAACAGCACCCCGTAAATCTTTATTGTACGCTTGCTCATTTCGTTTCCAAGAGTTTGATGAAATAGCCTCCCACCACACTCCGGGCCTTGAATCCCCGGTAATTGGGCTTGTCGGTGAACACCCAGTCGGACATGGGAACACGGTCCATGGTTTCATTCTCAAAACGCCAGACCGGTTCGATGAAGGATTCGAAGGTGGCCTTGTCGGAAGCCATGGTGGCGGTCCACATAATCCAGTCCAACTTGGTATAGGTCTCCCGGTTGTCCAGTGGAAGCCCGTATTCGTTGAAGCGGGACGGATAGTAGGCGATCTCCTTCCGAGCGACACTGTCCGGGAAGATGTCCAGTCCCAACAGCTTGTCCCAGACCAGATTGTATTTCTGGCTCCAGGTTCCTTCCTTGTCGAAAGTAAGCCGGTAGTGGTCGCCGTCGTCGGCCATCTCCACCCATCGGGAGGCCATCTCGCGGGCGGCTGCCGTATATTCATCGGCAATGGCCTGCCTGCCCAGCAGCCCGGCCATGTATCCATAGGAGGCAACGCCCAGGATGGCCTTGATGGAAAGGTTGGTATTATGCGCAAAATGGCCGGCAAAGTCATCCGTACAAAGCTGGTTTTCCGGATCGAGTCCAAACTGGCGAAGGTAATCGGCCCAGACCGTGAGGGTTTCCCAATGTCTCTCCGCATAGTCGGCATTCCCCTCGAACTTGCAGACCGCCGCAGTGAGAATGATCATGTTGCCACCCTCCTCCACCGGCATGTCGCCGCCGTACGTCTGCCCGTTGGCCATGGGATAGGTGCCCACATCGTGCGCGGGGAAAGGCTTCGTCCAGCGTCCGCTTTCCGCGTAATAGTAGATGTGGTTCATCAAGTATTCCGCAAACTTGGGATTATAGTAAAGGAACAGCGGAGCCGACGGATAGGTGATGTCCACCGTGCCGATGGACCCGTTGGAATTGTTCTCCTTGGAAAGCCAGAGAATCGCTCCGTCCGGGGCCTGCACCAGCTTGTGGGCGTGGATGGACTGGCGGTACGCGAGGGCGCACAGCTCGGCATATTTCCGGCCGCCGGCTTTTTCGCAGTCGGCCATCAGGCGGCGGTCGAAGTCGTCGCAGCGCCGGAGGAGTTCCGCATAATCCGCTTCCGCCGCCGCGAACATGTCCTGGATGGTCTTGTCCCCGCTGCGGTTCCAATAGGGCCGGAGGTTCTCCCCGAAATACTGGATGGAATACAGGTCGTCGTAGCCGATGAGGACATGATCCTCCTGTCCGACATCCACCCTTCTCACGAGGGCCATCCGGCCGGCAAGGTTCTCTCCGGAAGTGGCGGAGAAGGGGATACCGCCGAGGAACGCCTCACGAAGCGCCAGGCCGGTTCCGGTTCCCACCTGACCGTCCTTTGCGTGGAGATAGAAGTAGCCCCAGTCAATCCGGAGGTCGTCCCCGCGCTTGGCCAGGACCTGCTGTGCCTGGCTGCCGCACTTCAGCCAGACGCCCTGCCCGTCGGTGTAGGCTTCGCTGCGGGAAGGCTGTCCCGCCTGGTCGGTCGCCCAGCGGGGGGAGGCTTCCAGGTACAGCTGGACGTCGTGCTTCCCGCCATCCCGGGATACTACCTTGTAGCTGATATAGTTCACCGGGCGGGAGATGAGATCCAGGTCGTCCAGGAAGAGCGGGGCGGTGAAACTGAGTTCCAGCTCCACGGGGCCGCAGCGGAAGCCATAATGCGTCCGGGTAGCCTGGACGTCGGCATAGAGCTGCTCCGCGGCCTGCTCAAGGGCCGTATGGGGCTCGTTCTGAAGCATCAGCCCCATGTCCAGATAAGCCAGTCCGCCGGTGTCCGTGCAGGTGGCGGCAATCAGGTTCTTTCCCTCCCGGAGCACCCCGTCGGGAACAGGAGTAAAGGCATTCGTATGGCACTCGTGCCCCGTATTGAGCACCTCCACGCCGTTGATGTAGAAAACGGCGTCGTCATCGTTGCTGTAGGCGAGATACACCCGCTTGCCGCTGAGATCCTCGGACACCTCCACTTCCCGGCGCACCCATACCTTTTCAGTCTGCCAGGGCGTAAGGGAAGTCAGGTAGCCCGGGGTTCCAAAGGCGGCAGGGCCCTCGTTCCAGCCGGACGGCCGGTAGGATTCGGCGAACCAGTCGCCCTTGGGCTCGGAGAAGGTGTAAGCACCCCGCCAGGGCGTTTCCGCCGCCAGAGGGGCCAACGGACTCAGCTCCACTTCCTCCATGCCGAGGAAACGGTACACTTCGCCGTCCACCTTCAAGGCACCGATGAGCGGGAATTCCGCCCCGGTCCAATGCTTCACCGGCCCGTCGTACAGGTGGTCGTACATGCTCCAGGCACTGGTGTACGGGTCGATGGATACAAGCGGATAGGCCGGAGCGCGCAGGGCGTTGCGCTGCACCGTCTGCGTCTGGCATGCAGTCAGGGTGAACGCAAGGATAAGGATCAGTCTGAATTGTTTCATTACCATTGGATTTCTACGGTTACACCATCGGGGAGGTTGTCGTGACGAAGGAGGCAGGTCTTGCTGGAGGGATCCCATTCGTAATCGGATGTAATGCCGTTCACCAACACTTTCACCGGTTTTGAAGGTAAAAGGATGCGCGTAACATTGACGGTCTCCACCGGACTCTTGCATACATACGTGAAACCATGTCCGGTCCTCTTGACATCGTAAGCGCGACTGGCCGCAGCCAGGATGGCCGGCGCCTTGGGTGCCTTGGACACATCATAGAGGAAGCGCTGGGTCCCGGGACGCACGGAAAGCGACGTGTAAACGGGAAGATCGGCATCGTACAGGTCGATGAAGCATCCGTCCAGCCGATAGGGCTCGTCGCTCACCCCTTCGTCCACCACCGCCACCAGCTTATAGGCGTCGCGGTCCAGGACAAAGTGGTTCTTCTCCTCGATGGGGCCGTAAGCGGCCGTAACGGCTTCCAACAGCAGGGTGTCCCCTCTCTCCTTCAGGACGAATTCTTTGGGATCATGCCGGAGGATGCGGACGCTGCCCTTGCCATAGCGGTACGTTCCCTCCATGGCTCCTGCTTCGATTCCCATCTGGGCGAAGAGATGGTCCGAAGGGGCGGCATAGCGGTTGTCTCCGGTATTCCACCACTCGTTCACCTTCTGGAAAGGATCCTGGTCGGTGGCGCAATAGATCAGATGTCCGCCATTCTTCACCCAGCCGGCCAGATAGGAATGAGCCTCAGGGTCGAGGGGTTTCATGTTGGAATAGGTCATCAGGAGCACCTTCACGCCTTCCAGGGTTTTGGGATAGGAAAGGTTCTCGATGTGGGATATCTCCACGGGGACACCGTGCTTGAGGAGCGGCATGGCTAGCCCGTAGAAATTGGAAAGCTGCGGGTCGTCATAGCCTTCATGGACCGGGAAACGCTGGAACATAAGGGAGTTCCCCATCAAAACGGAGATGCCCTTGGACCCGCTGAGCTTGCTCTGGGAGACGGGCACGTCATGGGCGGCGTTGATCATCACCTGCATCATGGACGAATAGTCCTTGGGGATGCGCGTGCGTTCCTCGGAATCGGCGCTGGTGCGATAGAACCCCCGGTAGATCCGTTCCGGCCACGGCATAATCTCAAAGTCGGAGATTTGAGGGTATAGGAGCTGGGCCGTAAAGGTGGCCTGGTAGTTGCGCTTGTAGTCGGCCCAGTCACGGGGCCAGTCCTCGACAGGGTCCGTGAGGAACCATACGCGACGGCCGGTCGGGGCCGTCATGGAAGCCATGCAGCCGTATTCCAGGTAAGCGGTCTCGAATACACGCTCCTTGTACACGCCGTTGTAATAATCCGGCTCGCGGGAGGTCCCGGTCCAGACCTGGGCGATATATCCGTCCACGCAGGGCAGCGAAGCCAGGGAGGCCTCGGGCGAAACAATCTGCCACTGGGCATAGTTCAGCAGCGAGTGGGTGGGGACGTAGCACTTGATGTCGCGGCCCAGGCTCCGGCCATAGTCCTTGGCAAAGGTAAAGGCTTCATCCAACGCCCGGTAATACAGGTGATACTTCAGTTTGGATGACAGGTATGTCGCTTCCGGAGATTCGTCCTGGGGACGCCACTCCGTACCGTAATAATCTTTCCATTCCCGCTTGAAAGCATCGCTGTAACCGCTGCGCGCCCAGAATTCCGGTTCTTCCAGGAAGATGGCATCGACGCCGGCATCGATGACCCGCTTGATATGCCTCTCCTTGAAATAGGAGAGATAGTTCTCCGTGGGGACGATATAAGGGACCATCCGGCCGTGCCAGATCGTGTCTCCGCTCATCTGGACCTGTCCTTCGTCCAGGTGCCACTTTCCATCCCATTCACCGGTAAAATAGTCCTGGTATTCCCCCCAGGCGATACCGGTCATGAACTGAGTGGTGTACCCCCTTTCCTTCCAGGAGGCGAGCCTGTCCTCGAGGGACAGGCCGCGCCCGTTCCGGTCAGAGGGATTGCCGCCTACGCCGTATACCATGACGGCATCGGCCCGGTTGTCGATATGTTCGCTCCAGGCCCGGGAGGTCTGGAAAGTAGTTTTGTCCGCAGGATGCTGGGGTCCACGGGGAGCACAGGCTACTGCCAGAACGAAACCGGCCAGGTATACAATCGTGTACTTGTTCATTTCGTAAAGATAATAAAAAGGGAGGATGAAATCTGGCAACTCCATCCTCCCTCCTCCCCAATTTAACAATTAACCAACCACCTATATTAAGGGAGATAAACTTCGATAGGCTCGGAATAGTTCCAGCGGCGGTTCCCCTCCGTGGCGTAATTGATGCGCGCGGCGGCCCGCACGTACACCTTGCGGCCGGAAGGAATGGCCCCCTTGGAAGAGATGCTCACCTCGGTACCGAGCAGATCCTCGAAGGATGCACCCGCATATTCGATCGAAGAAGACCAGCGGTCGTCCCGCGCACGATAGCCCACGGAAGAGGAATAACTGACGAAAAGCTGGACGTCGGTGACATTCAGGAAATCATCGGAGTAGTTTCCCATCGGCTCCACCTTGGAGCGGAAATCCACCTTGGACACACCGCGGGTGACTTTCACGTTCGCCGTAATCTTTCCGCCGGCGGCCTGGGGAATTCCTACCAGTTCCACATGCAGGAAAGGCTCGACGATGAAGTTCACTTCGGTCTGGCCCTTGACATGCGCATTCTTGGACTCGTCGGAGAGCATGGTTCCGTCCTGCGTAGAGCGGACCAGCGGAATGAACGGTCCGTCAATGCGGATGTTGTAGTCGCCTTCGAACACTTTCGTGTTGTTGAAGGTTCCGTCCGGACGGCAGTAGAAATCCAGAGGCGTCACGTTCCCTTCCCAGGAAGTCTCGGTGAGACGGACGCGGATGCCTTCGGAACCCTGGTCGGTGAGAACCGGATTGCCGGCAGCGTCGGTCACCTTGCCGAAGAGGGTCTCGGCAGGAGCGTCATAGTTGTCGAGCTCGAACAGGGAGCAGGAAGCGGCGCAAATGGCCGCCGATGCGACAAGAAGAAGGTTTGTTATCTTTTTCATATCTGATTATCTGTTAGGCTGCTGGTCGATGACGCTGCTCTTGGACACCTGGTCGGAAGGAATGGCGAAGTAGTAGTCGACCGTGTTATAGTCATAATTCTTGTTGAGGTTGCATTCGTAGCGCGCATCCAGAAAGTACTTGCCCGTAGAGGTGGAGTAGAACGGATACAAGCCGCGGAAGTGGAACCGGGTTCCGTCGGAGAAGGCGCCGTGGTCGCGGACCTCCCCCCAGAAACCGTCACGGTTCTGCTCATCGATGACCCTCCAGCGGCGGATATCCCACTTGGACTTGTGCTCGAAGGCGAGCTCCTTGCGGCGCTCGCGACGCACGAGGTTGCGGCTTTCGACGGAAGCGGTGAGCGATCCCGCGAGCGGATCGGCACCGGCCCGGTCCCGGATATCGGCGATGGCTTCGGTCGCCACGGAGAGGACGTTCGTACCGTCCACGCTGGTCTCTCCCACAAGGGCTAGCTCCACACCCGCTTCGGCGGCGGCCAGCAGGACATCGGCATAGCGCATCAGGATGAAAGGCTGATCGGACTTTCCTTCACCGATATCGTCAGCCCCCATGTCAGGATTCAGGTACTTGCGCAGGTGGAAACCGGTGGTGGTGGCTTCGTTGTCGTCGGCGAAAGGTCCGCAACTGCCGCTCCGGGTCATCTGGGCGTCATTGTCGAACTCGTTGTCGGTACGACGGGTTCCGCATTTGATCTTGTCATTGCCATAGGCGGCATACTTGACACCGGCATCACCGTATGCATAGTGGCCCAGCGGCTTGATGGTAGTCTCGCCGCCCTTGTAGATGCCCATGCGAGTTTCGATGGTCTCCCCGCGGAACTTGTCCATCGGGAGGATCACGTAGGCACGCAGACGGGGCTCGGCGCTTGCGAAGATGTCATACGGGGAATCGTAGAGGATGTAGTTGCCGGTGGTATGATCGGCGCCGTCGGTCACGCGGAGGGTGCCGTCGGCATACCGCGGCAGGCCGTCGAAGAGTTCCACGAAGTCCAGGGTCGGGCTGGTGCCGCCAGAAAGCGGAAGGTGCCACAGGCAGGGCGAGGAATAAGAATCCAGTCCATGCGTAAGTGTGGGATAGGAGTAGTAGCGCACCCAGATATTCTCGGAACTCGTATCGTCCCGCCACATATCCACCATGTTCTGGTATTTGTCCTTGTTGGCACGGTACAGGGAGTACTTCCCGCTCTGGATCACCTCGTTCGCGGCCTTGAAAGCCTCCTCGAAATAGCGCTTGGAAGCCGCGGCGGCCGAAGAGGCGTCGAAGCCCATGACACGGACGCCGGTCTTCTCGCCGGTCCCGCTCAGGCGGCCCTGGACAGTCTCGTTGTACTTGGCTACGCAGCCGGCATAGTTCATCGCTTCGGCCTTCACGGCAAGGGCGGTATATTTGTTGGCATACCCCTTGGCGCTGGGCGTCACGGGAAGATATTTCGCTGCTTCGTCGAAGTCACGGGCGATTTGGTCCCAGGTCTCTTCCTCGCTGGCGCGAGGGACTTCCATCGTCTCGGGGTTCTCGCGGTCGTATTCGATGGTCTTCGTCACGAGGGGAATACCACCGAACCGGCGGGCCATCGCATAGAAAGTGAAGGCACGCACGAAATAGCCCTGTCCGAGGGCTTCGTTGGCCACTTCCACCCCCAGGGCCTCCTCGTACGAGGGAGCCGTTTCAATGATGTGGTTCGCATCGTGGATAATGGAGAAGGCGGGAGACCAGAACGTGGTCCGCTCCCTGGTGAAGGAGCTGGCGCAGTCACGGTTCACGGCCTCTCCGGTCCCTTCCATGCCGAAGGATCCCAGCCAGGAGTTGTATTCCACACCCCATTCGGCCAGATACTTGAAATCCTCGATCGGGAGATAGCTGTACATTCTGGCCATATAGACCTGCAGGCTCGACGCAGACGAGAAGATGTCGTCATCGGAAACCTTGTCCTTGGTGGGAAGGTTCATCTGCTCGCAGGACACGGCTGCAAGGAGCGCAGCCAGAATCATATATTTGAATGACTTTCTCATAATGCTTTCAATGAATTAGAAGGAAAGGTTGACACCGAGCGTATAGGTCTTGTTCAGCGGATACAGACGGTCGTAGCTACTGGAGGGATGCTCCGGATCGCTATACTTCATGTGGCTGAACGTCAGAGGATTGTAAGCATTGGCAAAAATCCTGAGGGAGAAGTTCCTTGCGGAGTTGATCTTCGGAAGGGTGTAACCCAGTTCGACGGTCTTCAGGCGGAGATAGTCGGTGCTGATCCGGTTGAAGGAGGAGTTGTCCCTCGGGGAATGTCCGGTCAGGGCGTAGTAGCCACCGCTCCAGGCGAGACTCTGGTCGTACGGGTCGGTCCAACCGTCGACAGCCGGATGCCAGCGGTCCAGATACTGGGTGAGGACACCGCCCGCACCGGCATTGACGCCCCAGATGGCACGGAGGGACTCGGTGTACTGCACCGACCCCAGTGCGGAACCTTGGAAGAGCATGCTGAAGTCAAAGTTGCGCCACTCCATGTCGAAACTCAGGGAGTAGTTCATCCAAGGGGTCTGGTCGTAGGCATACGGGTGCTCGTCCAGGCCGTTGATCTCGCCGTCCCCGTTCCAGTCCAGGTACTTGTAGTCGCCAGGAAGCACGTCCCGTTCGGTAAAGACCGTCTGGCCATAATCCCAGATGTCCTCCCAGGAGTTGAAGCGGCCGGCGCCTTCGTAGCCGAACTGGACGCCCTGGTATCGGTTGTTCTGGTTGTCGTTGCGCCAGCGGTCATACTGGCTGCCGTAGTTGCCCTTGGTGACGGAGGTGCCGTACTTCTCGCGGGTGATGGTCATCATGCCCGTGAGACCGTACCGAACCTCCCCGACCTTATTGCGGTGGGAGAGTTCCACCTCCAGGCCGAAATTCCGCTTGGACTCGAGGTTCATCACCGGGGCGGAGGCGCCCACGACGGTCGGAAGTGTGTTGGAATCCTGGGCAAGGATACCGGTCAGCTGACGGTTGAAGTAGTCCACCGTAACACCCAGCAGGCCATTCCAGGCCTCGAAGTCCACACCCACGTTGAAAGTATGGATGGTACCCCAGGAGTAGTTCACGTTCGGAAGCGGCTGGGGAGAGACCATGTACACGAAGGAATCGTTGAGGAGGTAACCAGGGACATGGCCGTTGTACCAGCCGTTGGTGGAAGTCTGGCCACCCTCGTAGGTATAGCCGGTCATCCAGCCGTAACCGGTGGCTATGCCCTCGTCACCCATGGTAGCGTAGCTGGCACGCAGTTTAAACTGGTTGATGAAATTCAGCGCGGCGCTGTCCTTGAACCAGGGCTCCTGAGAGACACGCCAACCGGCGGACACCGACGGGAAGAAGGCCCACTGGTGTCCCTGGGCGAAGTAGGAAGAACCGTCGTAACGGAACTGGCCTTCGAGGAGGTACCGTTCGTCGTAATTGTAGTTCAGACGACCGATGACCGCTTCGTGGGCGACATCGGCATAGCCGCCGCCGATGTTGTACGCTTCCTTGTCTCCGGACTTGGAGGTCAGGTACGGCGTGCTGAACAGGAGGTTGGTGCCGGCCGAGGTCGTTTCTGAGGTGAAGCGCTGGGCCTCCCAACCGATGAGTCCGCCCAGGTTGTGCTTGCCGAAATCACGGTTATAGTTCAGGATGGCCTGCCAGAGGTGCTGGTTGCGCTGTCCGTGTTCCTTGATGAGCTGGCTCGGGGAGCTCTCGGAATAAGTGATGCGGTTGTAGGTACCGTCTCCGTTGGCCCCGTACAGGTTGTACTCCTTCTTGAAGTTGGTGTTGGTGTCGAAGCGGACATCATAGCTGTACAACACCTTCGCAGAGAGTCCCTTCAGGCCGGAGGCCAGGGTGCCGAAATCGTAGGTCAGGGAAGCCTGGCTCTGGAGCTGCTTCTTGTTGTACTTCTTGTAACCGGAAATGTCGGATGTCATTTCGGCGATGGTATTCTCGTTGAGGTCCATGCCCACATAGCTCAGGAGGGTTCCCTCCGGGTCGGCATAGGCGGGATACACGGAACCCTGGCGCCACCAGTTGCGGATCAGCCAGTCGGACTCGGTCTGCGGCTTGTTCTGCTGGTCCACCACGCCGGCGACGCTGGCGTCGAGCTTTAGGCCCTTCACCACCTCGGCGGCGATGTTTGCGCGAACATTGTACTTGTCATAGTTGAGGTCTCCGCTCTTGAAGAAACCTTCCTGATAGCTGTATCCCATGGAGACATAGTACTGGTATTTCTCAGTACCGCCCGAAACGGAGACATCGTGGGCCGTCTGCGGGGCCACCCGCTGGATGACGAGGTCGTTCCAGTCGGTCGCCTTCCGGGTGCCGCTGGTGAACTCGCTGATGAACTCGTCGGAGAATACGGCGGCGCCGCCCGAGATGTTGTTATAGGCCTTCTCGTTATAAATCTTCATGGCATCCACCACATCCGCAAGTTCCGGGAGACCGGACGGGGTCTGGAAGGTGAAGGATCCGTTGTAGGTTACCTTCGACGTCTCCGCCGCACCCTTCTTGGTGGTCACGAGCAGAACACCGTTACCACCACGCATACCGTAGATGGCTGCCGCACCGTCCTTCAGCACGGAAACATTTTCAATATCGTTGGCATTCAACCGGTTGAAGTCCTCGATGGTACGGGGGACACCGTCAATGACAACCAGCATGCTGCCGTAGCCGCGGATATCGATGTTAGAAGAGTAGGAGCCCGGCTCGGCGCTGGTCTGCCAGACACGCAGGCCGGGAACACGGCCGGTGAGCATGTTCTGGGGGTTCTCCGACTTGGTCTTGATAAGTTCGTCGGATCCGATGCCGGCGATAGCGCCGGTGACGGAACCTTTCTTCTGGGTACCGTAGCCCACCACGACGACACTCTCAAGGAAGGTGTTGTCGGTCGCGAGGACCACGTTGATGACAGTGCGTCCATTGACGGGCTCCACGACAGTCGTCAGGCCCACTGAGGAAAACTCCAAGGAAGCATTGGACGGAACGGTGATGGAATAACGCCCGTCCAGATCAGTAGGAACGCCGGTGGTGGTCCCGGCAACCAAGACGCTGGCGCCGATGACGGGTTCCGCGGAATCGTCCACGACCGTACCCGTCACCGTTATCGTCCGCTGGGCGAAGGCAAGGACCGGCATCAGGGCGAGGAGGCCCGTCATGCAGGTCTTTGCAATACGCGAAATCATGTTACGATAAGTGTGCATAGATTAGTATTGGTTTGTATAAATTTTACTTGTTCAGGTACCGGGACATCACGGCATATTCGGCCGCGAAGGCGAACACGAACATCCCTTCCACGTTGTTGCGGCTCCGGTCGGTGTTCCAACCCACCAGGAGACTCGGAGGGAGCATGTTCTCGTTCAGGTAATTGTCCCAGGCGTAGTCCAGGTTCTTCTGAAACGAGTCGATGGGGGCGGAAGCGGCGCCGTCAAAGGGGAACGCATCCACGTAACCACGCAGGAGCACCCCGTTGAACCAGTTGTTGAACCCGTCGATAGCATAGGAATAGTAGCCGGCTTTCTGCTGGCCCAACTTGGCGAAAGCGCGGAAGCTGTCTACATCAAGTGCCTGAAGGTCCTCCAGATAGGTATTGTCCCCCGTCACCCGGTACAGGTCAGCCGCTCCCGAGAGCATCGTTCCGCTGTTGTAGGAGATGGCGGGGCCGTTGAAGTCGTTCAGGTCGGCCGGGCGGCGATACCGCTCGCCGTCCACGGTCTCATACTGGATGTCGCCACCGATGGAGGGGCCGTTCAGATTGTCGGCATACACGCGGGAGCCGTCCTTCATCATCAGGTTGTCCTTCTGGAAGGCATACACCTTCCGGGCGAACATCAGATAATAGTCGGACTTGGGCATCTGCTCCGCCTTGCGGGTATGACCGTCGGAAAGGTCGATGTAGCGCCAGGTAGCCTGGTCGCCCTTTCCCTGGTAGGCTTCGCTCAGCCACACCAGCGGACTCACCATGGGGCCGTTGCTGCAGGAATGCTTGGAATAGTAGCCGGGCCCCCAGGGGATGCCGCCGCGCTCCTTTCCACCCTTCACCGTGCAGTCCCAGCCGTCCAGGACATACTCCGTCAGGTATTCCGCCTTCCGGAGATACTCCGCCTTTCCGGTCAGGTGATACGCCTCGATGAGTTCACGGACGAGCCACTGCTGATCGTCATAGACATTGTCCCTGCCTCCGACGGATGCGCTTCCTTTGGATTTTCCCCGGTTCACCCCGTATACCGTCCAGTTGCGGGTCTGGGTGAAGGACGTCAGCGAGAAAGTTCCGCTGTAATAATCCAGCCGGTCCACCAGCTTGTCCAGCAACTGGACATACCGGTCGTGGTGAGCGGTGTACAGGGTGGCGTTGCCCTTGGCCTTATCGATATCCAGGCCCTTCAGGACGGCGTTCACCGCCTCGATGGCGCTGGTATACATCCAGACCGAGCCGTATTCGTTATTCTGGTGGGTGCCGTTGTAAGGATTGTAGTAGCGGTACATCGCAAATCCGTCCGCCTCGTTGAAGTAATTCTTCATAGCGGCGTCCGTGAGTGTGATGGCACGCTCGAGGTTCCGGGCCGCGGTAGCGACTTCCTCCTGCTTATCCCCTCCGGGGGTATCCCCGCCGCCATTCGCGGGGTTGTCCTTCTTGCAGGAAGGAAGAACCCCGCAGGCGACAAGGCCCGTCAAAATCAATAAGCATCCAAAGACTCTTTTCATCGGAAGGAATGATTAGTCAAGCGTAACGTCGTAGATCACGAGCTTCTGCTCACCATCGCGAGTCTCGCCCTTGTGGACGCCGATGCACAGGACGATGTCCTTGCCGGAGAACTCGCTCAGGTCATAACGGAAGGTGGCATACTTGTCGGGACTGCCCTTGGAGCCGTCCTCGTGGATGAACTTCCAGCAGCCGTTGTCAACGGCTTCCGCGGACACGGCATTGTTCTCGTACGGGGCAAGGGCCTTGGCGGTGCCGTCCAAGGTAATGGCGGTCACGCGGAAGACGGTCGGATCCGTGGAGGAGAAGTTGCGCACGCGGAAAGCGATATGGTCGTTGGCGTCAGAAATGCTGAACTTCGAGAACCAGAAGGACTCTGGCAGCTCATAGTCGGGGTCCACACCGCCGCGGGTCTTGATCGTGAAGCCATCGCCCACGAACGGCTCGGTATCCTTGTTCACATACATGAAGCCCCACTGGGAAGCGATGTGGTTCTCGCACTCATACATCCAGGCTTTGTACTGCGGGCCCCAGTTGTCGCGGCCCCACACCTGGACACCGTCGGGCGTATAGGCGGTGAAATGGCGGTTCGGGTTGGGCATCATGGAACCGAGCTGCTCCAGCGTAAGATGCCAGCCGGGCAGGGCAGGGACCTCGGTACCGGTCAGGTGGTCGTCACCCTTTACATATTCGGGCGCGAAGGTGATATGCTTGAGCGGCACCTGGACCCAGTAGTCGCCAGTCGCCCAGCGGTAGGTACCGATGGCAATGGCGATGCGCTTGCCCACATAGGCGGAGAGGTCATACTGGAAGTTCAGGTAATCTCCGCTGGAGAAGCCGTCGGTGTACTCTTTCAGCGCCGTCTCCGGGAGACGGATGGCTTCGGGATCGTCGGAAGTCATGTCCACGACTACCACGCCGAAGTGCGCGGGACCCTGGTGGGTGCGGGCGTTCACGGTGAGATACTTGTTGGAATCGGTGATGTCCTTGATACCATAGATGTAGGTGTCCTGGAAGACCTGGTCCACGGGGTTGTTCTCCTTGTCGGAGTCATCGTTCCGGATCCGGAGGGCCATGCCTTCGCCCTGGTTTTCGATGTTGCCTTCCTGTTTCCACTGCGCGGACATGAAGGTGCAGGACCAGTCGGTCAGGCCGCCGCCGCCCCAGCCGCCGCGGTATTCGTCCATAAACAGGAACGGTGCCTGCTGCTGGAGGTCATCGAGGGACTTGCCGCGGAAGAGCTCCTTGCCGCCCATGCCGATGTCACCGAGATCCACCTTGTGGTTTACGAAGTCATCCTTGCCAATCTGCCGGATGATGGTCATCGCACCGGTCTTGCGGAGCGTGAGGGTGTAATCCTGGATGGCCAGGTCGGTGAAGGAGAACACGCCGTCTGCACCGGTCACCAGCTCCTTGGAACCGATGGAGGCCGTGACGCCTGCAAACGGGACGTTGCCGTGGCTGGCATCCAGCACGCGGCCGGTAATCACGGCGTCCGCCACTTCAAGGACCGGGTTCAACGTGACTTTCCCGCCGGTGAAATGGCTGGCGGGTACGGTCATCGCCACGGTTGCGTAGCCGGCTTTGGCGAACTGTGCCACGACTGTTTTCGTGATCTTGACATCCAAGGAGTACGTACCGTCGGAGGATGTGGTCGTCGACGCGTCAGACCCTTCCACCGTGACGGAGACAGCGGCAATCCGGTCACCCCCCGTGTCGGTTACGACACCGGAGATGGTTCCCGACCCCCAGTCTTCCTGCGCCGCCTCTTCATTGTCGGTGCAGGAGGGCAGCATTGCGGCGCCCGCCATGGCGAGGGCTGCAACGGCAAAAGCCTTGAGAAGAGATTTGGATTTGTTCATTGTTTTAGGATGAATGATAATTGGTTTTATTGAATGGTTGACAGATATTTCCGAGTCTGTTCCGGGCGGTAAGCCATCCGAACACGCCAGATCAGTTCCTGGGCGGATACGGCCTGGAAACGGTCCGGCAACTGCTCCAGGCAGGAAGCGGCCGCATCGGAGGACCGGTTTCCGGCGAAATCGCTCCATGCATGGACGCTGCACAGGGAGAAGGATGCCGCTCCGGAAGGCTCACGCTCTTTCATCTTGTCGGAGACTTCCTTCGGATTGCCGCCCCCGACGGATGTCGGCAGTCCTTTCCACAGGGCATACCGGGCGGTAATGACCGGGATGTCATAGCCCTGGGAATTGGTGCACCAGCGGATCTCCCCGTCTCCTCCGGTATAGGGGGAATACTGGATGACGACGATCCCTTCCAGCTGGTCGTTGGCATCTACGAAGGCCTGGTACGCTTCCATCGCCTCCTGGCTCAAGGCCCGCCAGGCGATGAGCTGCAGTACCTTGATTCGGTGCTGGCGCATGTGCACCCCCGTCCGCGCGGCAATCACTGCGAGGGAAGCGGCGCGGCGGGAGGTCTTCTGCGCGTAGGTATCGGCATAGAAATACCCTCCGCCGAAGGTCTCCATCAGGGTATTGTCGTCTCCGCAAAGGTTCACGAGGTAGGAGTAACGGTCAGGAGAGAGCTCGGCGAGCGCCTGAGCGCCCAGGGTATAGCTCATCTGCACGTCATGGCGGGAGGGAAGGGCATAGAAGTCCTTCTCGAAGCCGTCTCCCATGACCCACTGGTAGTTATCTCCGTCGGTGAGGACGAAGGAAATGAAATTCTTCTTGAGATGATAGTCTATTGTACGGGGATGGATGACCGGGGCGAGAGACTTGGACTGGCGTTCCCGGGCGCCGGCGCTGGTAAGGGAGTGGTTGTAACTCCAGTCGGCGGCCAGCATCAGGTGCCCGTACCGGGAGATTTTTCCCACGAACTCGTCTTCCCCGAAAGGTCCACCCTCCCAGCCGAGGACGGGGGAATCGGGCTGAAGCCAGGCCAGGACTTCATCCATCAATCCGTTGTTCATGCCACCCTCCACGCTGTCCCGTTCGCGGCACAGGTTCAACACGAATAAGTGGTGGCAGATGGAAAAGTTGCGGAGTTCCGCCGTGTTCACGGGCATGAGGACCAGGGCGTCG
>CACYHZ010000027.1:0-573 GCA_902774345.1 uncultured Bacteroidia bacterium
ACGTAGTTCACAGCATTCACGGCCGTATCCGTTCGCCCGGCGCCCGTCACCGCCACGGGGCGGTTGAGCAAACGGGACAAAGCCGCCTCCAGGGTGGCCTGGACGGAAGGAGAATGGGGTTGAATCTGCCAACCGCAGAAAGCAGCCCCGTCGTAGGAGAGGCAAAGGGAATAACGCATATGCAAAATTAGTAAATTATATGGAATCTGTTAATATTCGCGAACTCAACGAGCGAATTCAGAAAGAGAGCTCTTTCGTGGACCTGCTTAGCCTGGAAATGGGCAAGGTCATCGTGGGACAGAAACACCTGGTGGACAACCTGCTCATCGGCCTGCTGTCCGGCGGACACATCCTGCTGGAAGGCGTTCCCGGTCTGGCCAAAACCTTGGCCATCAATACTTTGTCACAGGCAGTGGATGCCAAATTCTCCCGCATCCAGTTCACCCCCGACCTCCTTCCCGCCGACGTGGTGGGTACCCTCATCTACTCCCAGAAGAACGAGAGCTTCGAGGTGCACAAAGGCCCCATCTTCGCCAACTTCGTCCTGGCCGATGAAATCAACCGAAGCCCCGC
>CACYHZ010000027.1:651-18460 GCA_902774345.1 uncultured Bacteroidia bacterium
ACCTATCCCCTGCCGGAGGCCCAGGTGGACCGTTTCATGCTGAAGGTGGTGGTGAGCTATCCCAAGAAAGAGGAAGAGCGCCTGATTATCCGGATGAACAACAGCGGCAGCTTCCCCAAGGCTCAGGCCGTGGTAACGCCCGCCGATATCGTCCGTGCCCGCGAAGTGGTTCGGGACGTGTATATGGACGAAAAGATCGAACGGTACATTGTGGATATCGTCTATGCCACCCGTACCCCCGGCGAATATGGCCTGAAAGAACTCCAGAACTTCATTTCCTACGGCGCTTCCCCGCGTGCCAGCATTTCCCTGGCCCTGGCTTCCAAGGCCTATGCCTTTATCAAGCGCCGCGGCTACGTGATTCCCGAAGATGTCCGCGCCGTGTGCAACGAGGTGCTGCGTCACCGTATCGGCCTTACCTACGAGGCTGAGGCCGAGAACGTTACGACCGAGCAGATTATCGAAAGAATCATTAATGCAGTTATTGTTCCTTAATGAGATACGCTGGGCCCTCCGGGCCTCGGTATGACCACTGTCATTCCGAGCGAAGCGAGAGAATCTCCTGATATGACACCAGAGGAATTAATCAAGAAGGTACGGAAGATCGAGATCAAGACCAAGGCCTTGAGTCACCAGATCTTCGCCGGAGAATACCATTCCGCGTTCAAGGGACGCGGCATGGCGTTCAGCGAAGTGCGTGAGTACCAGTACGGGGACGATGTCCGCAACATGGACTGGAACGTCACGGCCCGGATGAGCGCGCCCTACGTGAAGGTGTTCGAGGAGGAGCGTGAACTGACTGTGGTGCTGCTGGTGGACATTTCCCGTTCCGGCCTGTTCGGAACGGCCGTCAAGACCAAGCGGGAACAGATTGCCGAAATTGCCGCCACCCTCGCGTTCAGTGCTCTGCTGAACAACGACAAGGTGGGCTGCATCCTGTTCAGCGACCGGGTGGAGAAGTTCATCCCGCCCCAGAAAGGCCGGACGCATTTCCTGCACATCATCCGCGAAATCCTGGAGTACGACCCCCGCCACGACGGCACCGACATCGGCGAAGCCCTCCGCTACCTGACCAATGCCATCAAGAAGAAGTGCACTGCCTTCGTCCTGAGCGATATGTTGGACGTGCAGGCCGATGGTACCCCGCTGTACGAGGATGCCCTGAAAGTGGCCGTGAACCGGCACGACGTATCGGTGATCCGCGTGAGCGACCCGCGCGAAAAGACCCTCCCGAATGTGGGCCTGGTGAACGCGAAGGACGCCGAAAACGGCACTTCCCGCTGGATCAACACAGGATCCAGGAGCGTGCGCCTCGCATACGAAGAATGGTTCCGCAACGCCACCCTGAGCGCCGACCGCCTGCTGCTGAAATACCAGATCGACCATGTGGACATTGCCACCGACGAAGACTATGTCCACGGCCTGATGGCCTTATTCCACAAGAGATGAAACGCATTTTCTGCATAACGGCGCTGCTGGCGGCAACGGTCCTGATGCGGGCCGAAGGCCGCCGGATTCCCGCCGGAGAAACCTTCCTGGAGCCCCTTCAGAAGCGGGATTCGGTGCTCATCGCCGACCAGCTCCGCTATGGCGTGCTGCTGGAAAACGTGACGGAAGGCACCCCCCTGGCCCTGCCGGAGTTCCAGCTGGACCCCAATGAGAGCCCGCTGCGGATCGTGGGCAGCTGGCAGCTGGATTCCACCCGCGTCTCCAAGCGGAAGGAAAGCCCTGCCCGCTACGACATCCGGGCCTCCCTGGTGCTGACGGCCCTCATCGGCGGCACCTATGAACTGCCGGACCTTCCGGTGCTCCTGGACGGGGATACGCTGGTTTTCCGTGCCGCCGATCCGCTGGTGGTGACGGAACTGCCCGTGGACATGGAAACCTTCCAGCCCCACGACATCAAACCGCAGGTAAAGATTCCCTACACGGCGGCAGAACTCTTCCCCTGGATCTATGGCATCGGGATGTCCCTGATGGCGGTGGCCGCCCTCCTGCTGTGGCTGGCTAACCGGAAGAAGAAGGAGGAGGAGGCCGCTCAGGCCGATCCCGCCCACATCCGCGCCCTTCGCAAACTGGATAAGCTGCGCGGTGACAAGTACTGGAAACCGGAGCAGCAGAAGCTCTTCTATTCCGGCGTTACGGATGCCCTCCGGGAATACATTGCCGCCCGATACGGCGTGGGCGCCCTGGAAATGACCACGGCCGAAATCTTCGAGGACCTCAAGGGCAGTGACATCCCCACCGACCTGTACGCCGAGATGAAGGACCTGTTCGAACGGGCCGACTTCGTAAAATTCGCCAAGTTCACCGCCACGGACGAGGAAAACGCCAAGGTCCTGCCCGGAGCCATCCGTTTTGTGACGGAGACGTACCAGCAGGAGCTTGCCGAAAATCAGGAAAAGGAGGGTTAGGCTATGTTTTTTGAGTATCCGTATCTCCTTTGGCTGCTGTTGATTCCCGCCCTGCTGGTGGGACGCTATCTGTGGATCGAGCTCAAGAGCCGGCGGCCGCATCTCAGGGTTTCGCGGCTGGATGCCTGGACTTCCGGCGGACGCTCTTCGCTGGAGATCGTGCGGCACCTTCCCTTCGTGCTCCGGACGGCCGCCCTCGTCCTCATCATCATATCCATCGCCCGGCCGCGTTCGGCCACCCAGGTGGAAAAAGTGGACACCGAAGGCATCGACATCATCTTTGCGATGGACGTGAGTACCAGTATGCTGGCCCGCGATTTCACGCCCGACCGCCTGAGCGCCGCCAAGGATATCGCCATTGAATTCATCGCCCAGCGGCCCAGCGACCGGATGGGCATTGTGGTATTCGCCGGTGAAAGTTACACCCAGTGCCCGCTGACCACCGACCGCGCCACTCTCATCAACCTGATGAAGGACGTGCAGACGGACCTGATCGAAGACGGCACGGCCATCGGCAACGGCTTGGCCACCGCCGTGGCCCGGATGAAGGATTCCGACGCCAAGAGCCGGGTGGTGATTCTGCTTACCGACGGTGTGAACAATATGGGCGAAATCGACCCCGGAATGGCCGCAGAGATTGCCAAGACCTATGGCATCCGGGTCTATACCATTGGCGTCGGAGCCAATGGAACAGCCCCTTACCCGGTCAAGACGCCCTGGGGCATCGAGCTCCGCAACATTCCGGTGGAAATTGACGAGCCCCTGCTGAAAAACATCGCCGACGGCACCGGAGGACGCTATTTCCGCGCCACCGACAACACCAAGCTGTCGGAGATTTATGCCGAAATCGGCCAGATGGAGAAGACGCGCACCAGCGTGGATTCCTTCCCCGTCTATAAGGATTTGTTCAAGAATTATGCGCTGGCAGCCCTGCTGTGCCTGCTGTTGGAACTGCTCATCAGCGCTTTGCTCAGGAGGTTGCCGTAATGTTACTGTTCGCCGACCATCGCTATCTGTACCTGCTGCTGCTGATCCCGGTAATCCTGCTGGGATACGCCCTGCTTCGCTATTTCCGGGGCGCGCGGGTAAAAGCTTTCGGGGATCCCGCCCTGGTGGAAGCCCTGATGCCTTCCCGTTCCCGGTCCAAAGGCTGGGTACGCATCGTCCTGTTCTGCCTGGCTTTCGCCTTTTTCGTAGTGGGCCTGGCCCGTCCCCGTACGGGTGCCAAGCTGGCCGAAAGGACCACCAGGGGCGCCGAGATCATCGTGGCCCTGGACGTCTCCAATTCGATGCTGGCGCAGGACTACTCCCCCAACCGCTTGGAACGTGCCAAGCTGTCCATCTCGCGCCTGACGGAAAAGTTGCAGGATGACCGGATTGGGCTGGTCATCTTTGCCGGAACTTCCTTCGTGCAGCTGCCCGTTACCACCGACTACGTGAGTGCCAAGATGTTCCTGAGCAGCATCGACACCGGTTCCATTCCCATTCAGGGAACGGCTATCGGCGACGCTATCCGGCTCAGCATCAAGAGTTTCAGCGCCCAGAGCGAGAAAAGCCGCGTGATTGTGGTCATCTCGGACGGTGAAAACCACGAGGACGATCCCGTAGCGGCAGCCAAGCAGGCGGCCGAGCTGGGCATCAAGGTCTATACCATCGGCGTCGGGTCCGCCGAGGGCCAGCCCATCCCCATGGATGGCGGGCTGCTCAGGGACCGGAACGGCGACATCGTGGTCACCAAACTGGACGAAGAGACCCTCCGGAAGGTAGCCCAGGCGGGCGGCGGCGCTTATATCCACGCCGGCAACGAGGAATTCGGCCTGAATCCCATTATTCAGGACATCCGCCGGATGGAAGACGAAGAATTCGGCAGCATCGTCTTTGAAGAATACGACGAGCAGTATATGTACTTCTTCGCCGTGGCCCTGGCGCTGCTGATCGTGGAAATGCTCATCGGCGAGCGCAAACCCCGCCGGAAACTGTTTGAGGTATGAGAAAGTTTGTGACACTGCTGGCGCTGACGCTTGTATGCCTTTCTGCAGCGGCCCAGAAGGCCGATTTGCGCAGAGGCAACCGCCAGTTCCGCAAAGGAGAATATGCCCAGGCCGACATCAGCTACCGCAAGGCGCTGATGCAGGATACGTCCTCGGTCGTGGCCCGCTATAACCTGGCGAACAACCTGTACCGCCAGGAGAACTACGATGAAGCCGCCAAGCAATTGGAAGGCGCAGCGAAAAATGCCGCTGCAGAGCCCTTTGCGGCCGATTTCTACTTTAATCAGGGCGATGTCGCCATCGCCAGGGAGGACTGGCAGACGGCCGTGGACGCCTTTCTGGAATGCCTGCTGCGGACCCCCGACGACCTGAAGGCCAAGGAGAACTACATCTATGCCCGCAACAAACTGATGGAGCAGCAGCAACAACAGCAACAGCAGCAGCAAAATCAGAATCAGGACCAGAATCAGGACCAGGATCAGAATTCTGACCAAAACCAGGATCAGAATCAGGATCAGCAACAAGACCAGGATTCTGACCAGAACTCCGATCAGGACCAGAAGGAGCCGCCGCAGCCCGAGAAGCAGCAGCAAGAGCAGCAGCAGGTAGAACTGTCGCCCCAACAGGCCCAGCAACTGCTCCAGGCCATCCAGGAAAAAGAAAAACAGACTCAGGAAAAGGTGGACGAAAAGAAGGCCCAGGCCCTTAAGTCCCGTCAGAAGGAAAAGAATTGGTAGCGTATGAAAAGACTGACCGCCGTCATCATCGCCCTGCTCACGGCCGTAGCCGCCTGGGCAGCCCCCACCATCCGGGTGGAGGTGCACAACATCGTGGAACTGTCCGAACGGTTCAATCTGGTATTCATCGTCGAAGGTGAACACAGTCCGTCGGACTTCCAATGGGAGGCTGGAGACGATTTCACCGTGGTGTGGGGCCCCCAGAAAGGCACTTCCACCAGCATCCAGATGGTGAACGGGAAAACCACCCGTTCCTCGCAGACTTCGTACACCTACATCCTCCAGGCCCGCAAGACCGGTACCTTCACGCTGCGTCCTGCCATAGCCAAGGTCCGGGGTACTGAGGTGAGTTCCAAGGCCGTGACCATCCAGGTGGTGGACGATGGCAGTTCCTCCTCCGCGGGCGGATCGGCGGGGTCCTCATCATCGGTCCGGAGCAGCGCTTCCGGCAACCGGCAGCAGCAGGACCGGCAGGTGGCGGAGAATGCTACGGCCGACATCTTTATGCGCCTGACCCTGAACCGGAATTCCGTGGTGGTGGGCGAACCCGTCACCGCCACCCTCAAGATTTACCACCGGGCCAACCTGGTGGGCTTTGAAAATGCCAAATTCCCCTCCTTCAACGGCTTCTGGAGCCAGGAGGTGGAAACGCCCTCCAACATTGAGTTCCAGCGGGAGCAGGTGGACGGAACGATGTACAACAGCGCCGTCCTGCGCCGCTGGGTGATTATCCCGCAAAAGGCTGGGGATCAAGTGATTGAGCCCGCCGAAATCGTGTGCCTGGTGAATGTGCAGCACCGCCGTCCCTCCACCGGTTCCATTTTCGACGACTTCTTCGGCAGCGACTATGTCACCACCCGGCAGCGGGTTTCCTCCAAGGGCACGACCCTGCATGTAGCGGGGCTTCCCGCCGGAGCGCCGGCTTCTTTCGGAGGCGGCGTCGGCACGTTCCAGGTACAGGCGAAGCTGAGCAAGGATTCCCTGGCCACGCACGACGCCGCATCGCTGGTGGTCACCGTTTCGGGCAAGGGCAATATCGCCCTCCTGAATGCTCCCAAGATCAATTTCCCGCCCGACTTCGAAGTCTATGACGTCAAGACTACGGTAAATACCGACAAGAGCGGTACCTCCGGGTCCAAGACCTTCGAATATCCCTTCATCCCGCGCAGTCCGGGGGACTTCACCATCGGCCCCATAGACTATGGCTATTACGATGTCCGGCAACGGAGTTATGAAGTCGCTTCCTCCCCTGCCCTGGAGCTGAAGGTGGCGCGGGGCGCATTGAGTGCAAGCAACTCTGCTGCAACGGGTTCCACCCTTACCGCGGAACGTCGCGGCGTAAAGAACCTGGGCGAAGACATCCGCTTTATCCGCACCAAGACCAAGCTGGGAGCCCCCGGGAATTTCCTGGTTTACTCCCCGCTCTGGTGGGCGGTGATCGTCCTGTTGCTGCTGAGTGGCCTTGGCTTCTGGCTGGGATTCCGCAAAGCCGCCGCCCGCCGGGCCGATGTGGCCGGCACCCGCAAGCGGAAAGCCACGCGGATGGCCCTGAAGCGCCTGTCCCAGGCCAAGGAATTCCTGGACAAGAACCTGTACACGGCCTTCTACGAGGAGTTGCACCGCTGCCTGCTCAGTTTCGTCGCCGACAAACTGTCCATGGACATGGCCGACCAGACCAAGGAGAACATCGTCATCGCGCTCACCGGCCGTGGCGTTCCCCAGGAGGAAGCCGATGCTTTCGCCGCCCTGCTGTCCGCCTGCGAGGAGGCCCGCTATGCCCCCGACGCCGGCCACGAAGCCATGAACGCCCATTACGACGAGGCTGTGAAACTGATTACCGCCATCGACGCATCTATGAAGAAAACGCCTGTCAAGGCCACTGCGCTGGCCATTTTGCTGCTCCTGGCCCTGCCGATGACGCAGGCCCGGGCCGCTGAATCCTATCCCGATTCCCTGTGGCGCTCCGGCGTCGAGGCCTATACGGCCGGAGACTACACCCAGGCCCTGGAGGACTGGGAGGCGGTCCGCAGCACCGGGCTCATGTCCCGGGAACTGTACTACAACCTGGGCAACGCCTACTTCAAGAGCAACGAACTGGGACAGGCCATCCTCTGGTACGAACGCGCCCTGCGCCTGGATCCGTCCGATCCCGACGTCCGGTACAACCTGGACTATGCCCGGGCTCTGACCCAGGACCGCATTGACGAGATTCCCGAGGTGTTTTACGAGCAGTGGGGACACGCCCTCTGCTACCTCCTGCCGTCGAATACCTGGGCCGTGCTGTGCTGGGTCTTCCTGGCCCTGACGGTGGCCCTGGCCCTGCTTTTCCTGCTGGGAAGCACCCCCGGACGCCGGAGACTGGGCTTTTTCTGCGGCATCGTCACCCTCCTGCTGTCCCTGCTGGGCTGGGACTTCGCCCAATGGCAGCGTACGGAAGCCCTGCGCCAGGACCAGGCCATCATCATGCGTCCGGTCTCATCGGTCAAGAGTTCCCCTTCGGCCGATGGCGCCAAGGACCTGTTCATCCTGCACGAAGGCACCCGCGTCCGCGTCCTGGACAACGTTTCCGGCTTCTCCAACATCGAGCTCGCCGACGGCCGTCAGGGCTGGATTGCCAGCGGGGATATGGAGGTGATTTAACGCTTGAGTTTTCCCTTTTTTTGCGTATATTTGCGGGTTAGTATAAATTCGCAATTATCAAGTAAGTACAAAGCATATGTTATTCCAACTTCTTCAGTCAGACACCTTGGCCGCTACCGTGGACAGTCTGATCCAGGAAGCGGCTCCCGTTGCCGCTCCCGCCGCCCCCGTACAGCCCACCGAGATGAGCGAGAGCCTCTTTTCCATGTTCACGATGGGCGGTCCGCTGATGTGGGTCCTGCTGGCCCTGAGCATCCTGGCCATCTACCTGATCGGCCGCAAATGGTGGATGATCAAGCAGGCCTCCAAGATCGACCCTCACTTCATGCAGGACATCCGCGACTACATGAATGACGGCAAGACCAAGAGCGCCATCACCCTGTGCCGCAAGTACGACAATCCCGTGGCCCGGATGATCGAGACCGGTATCCATCGCAAGGATCGTCCCATGGCCGATATCCAAAGCGCCATCGAGAACATCGGCAACGTGGAGGTTTCCCGTCTGGAGAAGGGGCTGCCGCTGCTGGCCACCATCGCCGGCGGTGCGCCCATGATCGGTTTCCTGGGTACGGTGATGGGCATGGTGCAGGCTTTCTTCAATATGTCCAAAGCCGGCAACAACATTGACATCACCCTCCTGAGCGACGGTATCTACACCGCCATGCTTACCACCGTGGGCGGCCTTATCGTGGGTATCATCGCCTACTTCGGTTACAACTGGCTCACCTCCAAGGTCAGCGACCTGGTGTACAAGATGGAAAGCTCCACCCTGGAGTTCATCGACATCATCCTGAACGAATCCGACAAAGCATAAGGGGCTATGGCACTGAAGAGAAACACCAAAGTCGATGCGCAGTTCTCGGTATCCAGCATGACGGATATCGTGTTCCTGCTGTTGATCTTCTTCCTGGTGACCTCCACGCTCATCAACCCCAACGCCCTGAAGCTCCTGCTGCCCAAATCCACGGGCCAGGTGAACGCAAAGGCCACCGTAAGCGTGAGCATCAAGGATTGGGGCGATGACACCTACACCTACCACGTGAACGGGTCGCAGGACCCGCTCCCCTATCAGGAGGTGGAGGAAGAGCTCATCGGCCTGCTGTCCGCGGAAGAGGATCCCACCTTCTCCATCTATTCGGACCAGAGCGTACCGGTAGGAGAAGTGGTCCAGATTATGAACATTGCCAAACGGAACCACTACAAAGTGATTCTGGCAACCCAACCTGAATAACCTATGCAACCGTACCAGCGCACCAGGGAAAAGCGGGAAAAGAACGCTGCCGTGACCGGGATTGTGGCCACGCTGTTGGTTCACGCCCTGGTTCTGGTGGTCCTCCTCACCAGCGGGCTCACCTATCTGGACCCGCCGCCGCCCGAGCGCACGTCCCTGCTGATCGAGTTCCAGGAGGAGGACATGGCATCCAAGCCCCTTTCCACCCGTATCGGCCGGCAACCCCAGGCCGAGGAAGTGGACTTGACCCGGGAAGTGGAACTGGTGCAGAAGGCCGAATCGCCCTATGTGAACGACCGGCCCAATACCACGCCGGCCACGGAACCGGATGCTTTCGGCGATGTGGAAACGCCGGTTCCCGAACCGGAACAGCCCAAGCTGGATCCCCGCGCCTCTTTCCCTGGAATGAGTCAGAAGGAAGATCCCGCCACCGCCCCGCACAGCGCCGCAGAAGCCGGTGAAGGCTTCAAGGCCGGCCAGCCCGACGGCAACACCCGTGAGGGAAAAACCGAAGGCAGCGCCAACGCACACGTGAAAGGCCGCAACGTAGTGGGCTCCCTGCCCAAACCCTCGTATTCCCTCCAGGTGGAAGGCATCGTGGTGGTGCAGGTGAAAGTGGACCAGTATGGAACAGTGACCGAGGCCATCCCCGGCGCAGAGGGTACCACCGTGACGGACAAGACCCTGTGGAATGCCGCCCGCAGCGCTGCGCTGAAGGCCCATTTCAACCAAAGCGCCAACGCCCCTGCCCTGCAGACCGGAACCATCACGTATATCTTTAAGCTGAAATAATGATCGACGTGAGTCGAGAAAAAGTAGTGTATTATGGAAGACAACAAAAAAGGTACGAGAAAACGTATCGTGAGAAAGCCCACTGAGGGCCACGCAGAAAAAGTAGATTACAGCACCAGCCGCAGCTACACCCAGGACCGCCCCGCTTACGGAGAGCGGCACCGCTCGGAGCACCGGCCCTACGGGGAACGCCCCACTGAACACCGCAGCAGCAGCGAACACAAAGCCTTTGGTGAACGCAGGACTTCCGGCGAGCACAAAGCCTATGGCGAACGCAAGAGCTACGGCGAAGGCCGTCCTGCCGGCGAGCGCAAAACCTATGGCGCCAAGTCCGGCGCCCCGCGCAAGAGCGGCTTCGGAAAACCCAGCTTCGGCACCCGTCCCGGCGCAGCCCGGAAACCCTATGCCAAGCGCAATTCGGCGGACGAAGGCATGAACGCCATGCTCAGCCGCAAACCCCAGGTGGTGGGTCGCTACAGCGACGACGATACCGCCAAGACCGAAATCCAGGAAGTGGTGCGCCTGAATAAATTCATCGCCAATTCCGGCGTTTGCTCCCGCAGGGAAGCCGATACGCTGATTCAGAGCGGCGTGGTGACCGTGAACGGCGAAGTGGTGACCGAACTGGGCACCAAGGTGAATATCCTCACCGACGACATCCGCTTCAACGGCGAGCGCCTGAAGGGCGAAGAGAAAGTGTACATTGTGATGAACAAGCCCAAGGGCTATGTGACCACCGCCAGCGATCCGCACGCGGAAAAGACAGTGATGGACCTGCTGAAAGGATGCCCCACCCGCGTTTTCCCGGTGGGCCGCCTGGACAAGAACACCACCGGCGTGCTGATGTTCACCAATGACGGGGAGATGGCCGAACGCCTCACCCACCCCTCCTACAACAAGAAAAAGATCTATCAGGTGGTGCTGGACGCCCCGCTTACCGAGGAAGACCAGCAGAAGATCCTGTCCGGAATCGAGCTCAGCGACGGCATCGTGGCCGCCGACGAGCTGGAGTTCATCGACGCACACGACCATCGTCAGCTGGGCATCGAAATCCATTCCGGCAAGAACCGCATCGTGCGTCGCATCTTCGAAAGCCTGGGCTACGAAGTCCGTGCCCTGGACCGCGTGTATTTCGCCGGCCTCACCAAGAAGGGCCTCAAGAAGAGCGACTGGCGCTATCTGACGGAAGGTGAAGTGAATATCCTCAAAATGGGGGCATACGTATAATGGCACACAGAGCAGGTTTCGTCAATATTATCGGCAACCCCAATGTGGGGAAATCCACGCTGATGAATGCCCTGGTGGGCGAAAAGCTGTCCATCGTTACAGCCAAGGCCCAGACCACGCGGCACCGCATCATGGGCATCGTGAGCGGAGAGGACTATCAGATTGTCTACTCCGACACGCCGGGCATCCTGAAGCCCAATTACCGACTGCAGCAGAATATGCTCAGCTTCGTGGACACCGCCATCGGCGACGCCGATATCATCCTGTACGTGACCGACACTGTGGAAAAAGGCGACAAGAACGAAGCCTACATCGAGAAACTGCGCAAGGTGGACTGCCCCGTGGTGCTGGTGATCAACAAGATTGACATCTCCACGCAGGAGCACGTGACCGAGCTGATGGCCTGGTGGAAGGAGCAGCTGCCCCAGGCGGAGATCATCCCCGTATCGGCCCAGGAAAAATTCAACCTGGAGAGCATCCTGCAGGCGGTTTCGGCCCGTTTGCCGGAGGCCCCGGCCTGGTTCGACAAGGACCAGTTCACCGACAAGAACCTGCGATTCTTTGCCGCGGAGATTATCCGGGAAAAGATTTTCCTGAACTACAGCGAAGAGATCCCCTATTGCTGTCAGGTGGAGATTGAGCAGTTCCTGGAGGGTGAAGACCGGTACGAAATCAGCGCCGTCATTTACGTGATGCGGGATTCCCAGAAGGGCATCATCATCGGCAAGGGCGGAGCCGCCCTGAAGAAGGTGGGCACGCAGGCCCGCATCGAGATGGAAGATTTCTTCCAGAAGAAGGTATTTTTGTCCACCTATGTGAAAGTGGACCCCGACTGGCGGGAGAGCCGCAAGGAACTGCGCCGGTTTGGATATGAATTTTAAGGACCTAACCTATCTAACCTATGGCAGAAGATTGGGAAGAGATTGAAGGCCAGGAAGAAGAACTGGGCGAAGATGCCGTTGCCTCGGGGAAGTTTGAAAAGCTTCTGGGCAGCGACAGCAACAAGTTCAAGCTGTCGGGCATGTTCAAGGAATGGTACCTGGACTATGCGTCCTATACCATCCTGGACCGCGCCGTCCCCCACATCGTGGATGGTTTCAAACCCGTACAGCGGCGCGTGCTGCACACGATGTTCACGATGGACGACGGTCGCTACACCAAGGTGGCCAATATCGTGGGCCAGGCCATGCAGTACCATCCGCACGGTGACGCTTCCATCCTGGGCGCCCTGGTGACGCTGGGCCAGAAAGGCCTCCTGATCGACTGCCAGGGGAACTGGGGAAACATCCTCACCGGCGACTCCAACGCCGCCCCCCGTTACATCGAGGCCCGGCTTTCCAAATTCGCCAAGGAAGTGGTCTTCGACCCGAAGGTAACCCCTTGGATGACCTCCTACGACGGCCGCAACCAGGAACCCACTGAACTGCCGGTCCGTTTCCCGCTGCTGCTGGCCCAGGGCACCGAAGGCATCGCCGCCGGTCTCAGCTCCAAGATTCTGCCGCACAACTTCAACGAACTCATCGACGCCTCCATCGCCATCCTGCGGGGACAGGACTTCGAATTGCTGCCGGACTTCCCTACCGGCGGCATCGCGGACTGCTCCAAATACAACCAGGGTAAGCGCGGCGGCATGGTGAAGGTGCGCGCACGCATCAACAAGGTGGACCGCTCCACCATCACCATTACCGAAATCCCCTACGGAAAAACCTCCCACGCCATCATCGACAGCATCCTGAAGGCCAAGGACAAGAAGAAGATCAACATCAAGAAGATCGAAGACATGACTACCGACAAGGTGGAAATCGTGATCCATTTGCCGGCCGACGTGTCTCCGGACAAGACCATCGACGCCCTGTATGCCTTCACCGAATGCGAGACCAAGATTGCGCCCAATGCCTGCGTGATCCGGGAGAACAAGCCGGTTTTCCTGACGGTGAACGAGATTCTGGAATACGACACCTGGCACACCCGCGACATCCTGCAGGCCGAACTGGAGGTGAAGCTGGGCGAGCTGGAAAACGAATGGCACTACAGTTCCCTGGAGCGGATTTTCTTCGAGAACCGCATCTATAAAGTGCTGGAACAGAACCAGCGCGACTGGGAGGAGCAGCTGCAGGACATCCTGAACCAGATGCTTCAGTACCAGGATCTTCTGCACAGGCCCATCGTGATGGCGGACATCCTGAAACTGGTGGAGAAGCCGGTGCGCAAGATTTCCAAATTCGACACCAAGGCCCTGGACGAAAAGATCTACGCCATCGAGGACCAGATGAAGGAAATCCGCGACAACCTGGCCCACATGACCCAGTACACCATCAACTGGTTCCAGGCCATCAAGAAGAAGTATGGCAAGGAGTGGCCGCGCCTGACGGAAATCTCGTCGCTGGAGAATATCACCGTGACCAAGGTGGTTTCCAACAACGCCAAGCTGTACGCCAACCTGGAAGAAGGCTTCGTGGGCATCGGCCTCAAGCGGGACGAAGGCGCCGAATTCGTGGGCGACTGTTCCGACCTGAGCGAGATCATCGTCATCGGAAAGGACGGCAAGTTCCGTGTCACCAAGGTGAGCGAAAAGGCCTTCTTCGGCAAGGACCTGCTGTACGCCGGCGTGTTCAACCGCGGCGACGAGCGTACCATCTACAACGTCATTTATCGCGACGGGAAAGGCCCCGCCCATTATGCCAAACGCTTCAATATCACCTCGGTAACCCGCGACAAGGACTACGACATCACCACCGGTGCCGAGGGCTCCCGCATCCTGTGGTTCACCGTGAACCACAACGGAGAGGCCGAAACCGTGAAGATCGCCCTCCGGCCCAAGAAGGGACTCAAGAAAACGCAGCTGGAGTGGGATTTCTCCGAGCTGGCCATCAAGGGCCGCAGCTCCCGCGGAAATCTGGTCACCAAGAATGCCATCGCCCGGATTCAGCTCAAGTCCAAGGGCATCACGACGCTGGAGGGCAAGGACATCTGGTACGACCCCGACATCCAGCGCCTGAACGAGGACGGCCGCGGAGAACTCCTGGGCAAGTTCTCGGGACAGGACCGCGTGCTGGCCATCTTCGCCGACGGTTCCTACTACACCACCACCTACGACCTGGTGAACAAGTACCAGGGCGACGTGGTGCGCATCGAGAAACTGAATCCGAACCGCGTCTTTACCGTGCTCTACTGGGACAACGGCGCCAAGGCCTTCTACGTGAAGCGTTTCAGCTTCGTGGAAAGCAACAACTCCCCTGTCCTGTTTATCTCCGACACCCGGGGCTCCAAGCTGGTGGACATCTCCTCCGACCTGCACCCGCAGATGGTCCTGACCTTCGGCGGAAAGTACGGGCACAGAGAAGCGGAAGTGATTGACGTTGAAGAGTTTATCGCAAAGAAAGGCATCACGGCCAAGGGCAAGAAATGCCACGCCTACGACCTCAAGTCCGTCGAGTTCGGCGAGCCCCTCCACAAGCCGGAGGACGACCAGCCCGCCGCTCCTGCCGCTGAGGCCATTTCCGACGATCCCATCGACGTAGACGAGGACTTCCTGGCCGATATCCCGGACGAGGGCATCGAACAGACCGGACAGGCCGCCGACCTGCTGAAAGGCGGTGACGACACGCCCGTGGATCTGGGCGACTGGGAGCCTACGCTGTTCTAATACAACCGGCATTTTTCGTGTTACAAGCGCCACCTCAAGCACACCAGAAACAAGGATGATTGTGGGTATGAAAGAAAATCCTATCTTTGTAACATGATGAATGTTGGTATTATCGGCGCCGGGCACATTGCCGAAAAAGCAGCCCGTACGCTGGCGGCCATGGACGATATGCAGTGCCTGGCCATCGGCTCCCGTTCCCTGGAAAAGGCGCAGGCTTTTGCCGGCCGCTTCGGCATTCCCCGTGCCTATGGCTCTTACGCCGACTTGCTGGAGGACCCGGAGATTGAACTGGTGTACATTGCCGTTCCGCATTCCTGCCATTTCCCCGTCACCCGCGATGCGATATTGGCCGGCAAGCCCTGCCTGGTGGAGAAATCGTTTATGCTGAACGCTGTGGAAGCGGCCACCATCCTGGCGCTGGCGCGGGAGAAGGGCGTATTTGTGGCCGAAGCCATCTGGCCCCGCTATCTGCCGGTAAAGGCCATGGTGCAGGAAATCCTGTCTTCCGGTATCATCGGGCAGCCCCGTATGATCACCGCCACCCTGGCCTACGATGTCTCCGATAAAGAGCGGGTGCTGGAACCTTCCCTGGGCGGGGGAGCCCTGCTGGATCTGGGCGTGTACCCCCTCACCTTCGTCCGGATGTATGCCGATGCCCCCGTGAGCCAGATCAACACCACCTGCATCAAAGCCCCCAGCGGCGTGGATGCCTCGGAACAGATAAGTCTGGTGCTGGAAAATGGGATGCTGGCCTCCCTGCAGGCCTCGGCCTGGTGCCAGGGGGACAACCAGGGCGTCATCGCAGGCACGGACGGCTACCTGGTCTTTGACGATATCATCAACCCCACCTGCCTTCGCGTCTGCAGAAAACGGCATGTAGTTGAGAAAGAAATACCTGTTCCTGAGCAGATTACGGGTTTTGAGTACCAGTTCCGAGCCTGCAAGAGAGCCATCGAGGCCGGCTTGTTGGAAACGCCCGAAATGCCCCACGCCGAGATACTGTACGTGATGCATCTGATGGACCGTCTCCGGGCCGAATGGGGTGTCCGTTTCCCGGGCGACTAGCCCATGATCCATTTCCCCACGCGGGGGATGCGCTGGAGAAGAACCGCCAGCCCTCCTGTGATGACAAAACTGCCAAACGCCGTTGCCAGGATGGTAAGGGGCGTACTCCAGGCCAGTCCACGCAGAAAGGCCGACAAGCTGCCCAGCACCAGCATGTGCATCAGATACATTCCATAACCAGCCTTGGAGAGGGGGAGGACGATGTAGGTGTAGAACCATCCTGAGGGCTTTCCGTCAGGCCGGGGGCGGAAATAATAGCGAAAGACCAGGGTAAGCCCCAGGGCGGTAAGGGCCACGGGAAGGCCGCAGAATGCGATGGCCGCTTCCCAACCAACCGCCAGGTCCACGGGCCCGGAAATGGGGAAATAGCCCCCTTCGAACATCCGTTGCAGGAGTCCGTAAAAGATCGTTAGGAAGCCTACGAAGAAAAAGGACCAGCCCAGGACGGCGGACATGCGGGTCGTGGGCACAAAGCGGCGCATGTACAGACCCAGCAGCAGATAGCCCAGAAATCCACTTACATAATAGAACAGGCCGAAAGGATTCCACGAGGCCTCTCCCCACAGCGGGAACTGAGCCGCGGCAGGAAGCCCGTCAGCGGCAAATATGAGCGGCGCAGCCCCTCCGGCCGCCTCCCGGAAGAAGGGGAAGAGGGTGGTCAGGATCCAGATGCTCAAATAGATACTCAGCTCCTGGCGGGATACTTTTTCGGCCCATGGGGAGAGCATAGGCATCACCAGATACAGGCCGATGAGCATATACACGAACCACAGGTGCCCGGCCGCATAGTTGAAATTGAGCAGCAGCCCCTTGAAATTGGCCACGGGATCGCCCCAGACCAGGGCATACACGACGGTCCAGAAGAGCATCGGAATCAGGATGCGCAGCGCACGGCGCCGGAAAAACTCCCCCGTAGGATAATGGATGGGGAACTGCAGATAACTGGAAGCGATTACAAACAGGGGCACGCAGCAGCGGGCCAGTCCCTCGAAGAGCGATACCCAGAAAACATCGTTCACGCAGGCTACCAGCGTACCGTCTCCGCCCAGGTAGTAGGGTTCGGTGCTGTGGACCACCATCACCAGAAAGCAGGCCGTAACCCGCAGAAAGTCAATCCAGATCTCTCGTTGTGTGCTGCTCATGGATGCTAGATCAGTTCGTCCCGCTCGCGGATGTCTTTCAGGCGCAGCTGGACGGTGGAGGAACCCCGATAGAAGTTTTCCACAATGGAATAGCAGATGTCGATGGCGTTGCCGGCCTTGATGTGCTCGAAATTGTCGGCCATGTTGAAGCCGATGGCTGCAATCTGCCGATACGGCTGACTTTCCTGCATCAGGTCCAGCTTCAGATGCACGCCGCCGGCACCCACCTTGCGGCCGTTGCCGGCATCATAGACGTCTTCGGTCAGGAACACCGGATTGCTGTTGCCTGGGCCGAAAGGCTGGAACTGCTTGAGGATGCGGGTGAACTTGGGCGTAATCTGCGAGAAATCCAGGCGGGCGTCAATCTCCACCACGGGCGTCAGCTCCTCGCGGGTGATGTTGCCGGCCACAAACTGGTTCATCCGGCGGCAGAATTCTTCCAGGTTCTCTTCCTTCATCGTGAGACCGGCGGCGTACATATGGCCGCCGAAGTTCTCCAGCAGGTCCGCGCAACTTTCGATGGAAGCATACAGGTCGAAGCCCTGGACGCTGCGGGCGCTGCCGGTGATGAAGCCGTTGCTCTTGGTGAGTACCACGGTGGGCTTGTAATAGGCTTCCACCAGGCGGGATGCCACGATGCCCACCACACCTTTGTTCCAGGTGGGATTATAGACGATGGTGGCATTGTCGGCTACCAGGGCCTGTCCGTTCTGGACCATTTCCAGCGCCTGCTGGGTAATTTCCCGGTCGATGGACTTGCGTTCGTTGTTGGAATCGTTGATCTCTTCGCCGATGCGGAAGGCCGTGCGGTCGTCCGTGGCTGTGAGCAGTTCCACGGCCAGCCGGCCGCTTTCCATACGCCCCGCCGCGTTGATGCGCGGTCCGATCTTGAAAACGATATCGTCAATGCCGATGTGTCCAGGC
>CACYHZ010000028.1 GCA_902774345.1 uncultured Bacteroidia bacterium
CCACCTCTTCCCATTCCGAACAGAGAAGTTAAGCTCACCATCGCCGATGGTACTGACCCACCAGTTGGGAGAGTAGGTAGCCGCCGTTCTTCGAATCCCTCCGAGAATTCAATTCCCGGAGGGATTTTTGTTTTCCCCGCCTGGTGTAAGCGTTTGGTAACGAAAGGGTTCGAAACGATTTTATATTAAAAAAATATTTTATCATCGAACACAATTTGTAAAATATTTTTTATATTTGTTCCTGGTATAAAAGTCCTAAGCTATTGAGGATTGGGAACTTCGCCAGAATTTATATTGCCTAACGCTAAAAACTTATGACCAAAAAAACCAAAGTTCTTTTCACTGTCGTGCTGTTATTGCTAGGCATAACGGCATGGGCCCAGGAGGGGACATACGTCCTCAAGGGCATAGTGAAAGACAGTGACAACCAGCCATTGCCCGGCGTGGCCGTCATGGTCCGCGGTGGCGACAATGCGCTTACTGACCTGGATGGCGCCTATTCCGTCCGTGTCAGCAATGGTGTCACGGTCGATTTCTCCTGTCTGGGTTTCCTGGTGGAAACGGTCGTGATCAACGGCCAGAGCCAGCTGAACATTGTGATGAAGGAGGAAGCCAATGTCCTGGAAGAGATTGTGGTTGTGGGCTACGGCTCCCAGAAAAAGACCAACCTCACCGGTGCGGTGTCGGTGGTGAAAGCCGAGGCCCTGCAGGACCGTTCGGCCCTGGATGTCGGCCATATGCTGCAGGGCAGCGTCCCCGGCCTGAACATCACCTCGCCTTCCGGTCGTCCCGGTCAGGCCGCCAGCCTGAACATCCGTGGTCTCAACTCCATCAACGGGGGTAATCCGCTGGTGCTCATCGACGGCGCCGAAGGAGATCTGCAGTTCCTGAACCCGGCCGACGTGGAGACCATCTCTGTCATCAAGGATGCGGCCGCTGCTGCCATCTACGGTGCCAGGGGCTCTGCGGGTGTGATTCTGGTGACCACCAAGAGCGGAAACAAGGAGAAAGACGGACGGGCGACCATCTCGTACAGCGGGCGCGTGGGTATTACGGCACCTACCACCTCCACCGAATGGGAAAGCCGCGGGTACAACTCGGTCTATCTGAATAACCTGTTCTGGGATGCCTATTCCCCGGGTACCCAGTATGCCACCTATTCCGATAAGGATATGTACGAACTCTGGATCCGTCGTTACGACAAAACCGAGAATCCGGAGCGTCCCTGGGTGGTGATCGACCAGCGCAGCGGGGAGGATACCTATAATTATTATGCAAACACGGACTGGTGGCACGTCCTGTACAATGACATCAAACCCACCACCAGCCATACCCTGACCCTGAGCGGCGCCACCAAGGTGATCAACTACCTGGTATCCGGCGGTTACACCTACGAGCAGGGTATGTTCCGTGAGAGTCCGGACCGCTACAACCGCTATAACCTGCGCGTGAAACTCTCCTTCGAGGTAACGCCCTGGCTGCGCATCGGCTCCAACCTGAGCTATTTCAACAGCTCCTATTCCTATCCGGGTCAGAGCGGTATCAACAACAACTTCTCCAAGAGTACCGCCCACGCCCTGGCCAGCTATCCCGCCGTCAATCCCGACGGTACGCCGGTGTATCTGACCCAGTACAATGGCTACACCGTGATGGACGGCCTTATGATGCTGCTGGACAACGAGAATGTGAACAAGGATACCACCGACAACCTGAGCGAGACCGTGGATCTGACCCTGACCCCCTTCAAGGGCTTCACCGTCAAGGCGGACTTCACCTATGCCCTGTTGTACAAGCGTTACCTGAACCGCGCCACCAACGGTGTGTATTCCTCCGTTCCCGGCGAGGTTGTCACCATGACAACCGGCGTGTTCGAGGACAAGCTTACCGAACAGAGCAATACCAACATCTACAAGGCTGCCAACCTGTATGCCACGTATGAGCATTCCTGGAAGAACGCCCACAACATGAAGGTGATGGCCGGTGTCAACTATGAGACCAAGTGGCTCAAGGACCTGACGGCCGTGGGTTACAACATGTATTCCGAAACCCTTAACGACCTGGATCTTACGGGCGCCGATGACGAAGGCAACAAGCGCACGGACGTGGGCGGCGGCCAGAACGAATACAAGACCGCCGGTTACTTCGCCCGTCTGAACTACGACTACAAAGGCCGCTATCTGTTTGAGGCCAATGCCCGTTACGACGGATCGTCCCGTTTCCTGCGGGGTAGCCGCTGGGTGTTCTCCCCGTCCGTTTCCCTGGGCTGGCGCATCAGCGAAGAAGCCTTCTTCGAACCGCTGAAGCAGTGGTGGAACAATGCCAAGCTGCGCGCCTCCTTTGGCCAGTTGGGCAACCAGCAGATGAGCGCCTACTATCCGGCCATCCGCACCATCGACACCAGCGGCAAGTCCAGCTACCTGCTGGGCGGCTCCAACCCTTCTGTGGCCACCATCACCGCTCCGGTGTCCTCCGGCCTTACCTGGGAACGCTCCGTCCAGAGCAACATCGGTTTGGACCTGGCCTTCCTGCAGAGCCGGCTGGAATTCTCGGCTGAAGCGTACATCCGTGACACGAAGGATATGCTCACCGCCGGCGAGCCCCTCCCCGCTACCTACGGTTACAGCAGCGCCCCGAAGGAGAATGTGGCCGACCTCCGTACGATGGGTTACGAACTGTCCCTGAGCTGGAAAGACAGCTTCCGCCTGGCCGGCAGTCCGTTCAACTACGGCGCCAGCATCCTGTTCAGTGATTATGTTTCCCACATCACCCGCTTCAACAACCCGGACAAGATTTTCGCCAAGAACTACTGGGAAGGAATGAAGTACGGGGACATCTGGGGTTATCACATCGAGGGCCTTTTCGCCACCGATGCCGAAGCGGCCGCCTATACCGTGGACCAGAGCGTGGTGAACGACCTGATGACCGGCGGCCTCAAGGCCGGTGACCTGAAGTTCGCCGACCTGGACGGCAGCGGCAAGATCGACAAGGGCAACGAGAAAGTAGGGGACAGCGGCGACTGGATCATCATTGGTAACAACCAGCCCCGCTTCAACTATGGTATCAACCTGAATGCTTCCTGGAAGGGCTTTGACCTGGCCGTATTCTTCCAGGGCATCGGCAAGATGGACTGGTATCCCGCCGCGGACGCCCGTTCATTCTGGGGCCCCTTCGCCCGTCCTTATCAGACCTTTATCCCGAAGGATTTCCATACGCAGTACTGGACCGAGGAGAATCCGGACGCATACTTCCCGCGTCCCCGCGGTTATGTGGCCATGAACACCAACCGTGAGCTGGGTGTCGCCAACGACCGTTACCTCCAGAACATCGGTTACCTGCGCCTGAAGAACCTCACCTTCGGTTACACCCTCCCCGAAAAATGGACCCGCAAGGCTTCCATCGCCCGGCTCCGCGTCTATTTCTCGGGTGAAAACCTCTTCTATTTTGCGCCGGGTCTGCACTCGGACTACATCGATCCTGAAATGGCCATGACCCAGGGTAACCTCCGCGTCTATCCCTGGCAGAAGACCTTTACCTTTGGCATTGACATCGCATTTTAAGTGTATCCAGCTATGAAAAAGATTTTGTATCCTCTCTTCCTTCTGTTGGCCGGGTTCACTTTTACCGGCTGTGACGACCTGTTAGATGCGGTGCCCAAGGACAAGATGACCCCGGACACCTTCTTCAAGAGCGAAACCGAGCTCAAGGCCTTCGCCATGAACTTCTATGGGATGTTCCCGTCCACGTCCATGTACGTTGCCAATGACGATGCCTATACGCAGCTCACCCTCTCGGACGAAATCCGCGGCGGCGCCATCCGTTCCATTCCGGCTTCGGCCTCGGACGGAGGCTGGAGCTGGGGCGCCCTGCGCAACGTGAACACCCTGCTGGACTATCTGGACAACTGCCAGGACCGCCAGACGCGCATACGCTACGAGGCGCTGGCCCGTTTCTTCCGCGCGTATTTCTACTTCGAGAAAGTCAAGCGCTTCGGCGATGTGCCGTGGTACGACACCCAGGTGGGGTCCACGGACACCGAACAGCTGAACCGTCCCCGCGATTCCCGTGAGTTCATCATGGGCAAGATGATCGAGGACATCGACTTTGCCATCGAAAACCTGCCTTCCACCAAGAGCGCCTACGAAGTGACCCGATGGACCGCCATGGCCCTGAAGTCCCGTTTCCTGCTGTTCGAAGGCACCTTCCGGAAGTACCATACCGAATTCAACTACGGCGCGGGTCACGACTGGAAGTGGTACCTGGATCAGTGCGCCGAGGTGTCGGCCACGATGATGGCTACCAGCGGCTACGCCCTGCATACGGGCGCTTCCAACAAGGGTTATTACGAGCTCTTTACCACCTTTGACGCCACCGACCTGATGGACGAGGTGATTCTGGCCCGTAACTACAACCTCACATACGGAGTCTATCACAACTCCAACTATACGATGAATACCGGTTCGATGGGCCGGCCCGGCATGACCAAGAAGATCGTGGCCAGCTACCTGATGGCCGACGGTACCCGTTTCACCGACAAGATGGGCTGGGAGGCTATGTCTTTCGCCGATGAAACCAAGGACCGCGATCCCCGTCTGTCCCAGTCCATCCGTACCCCCGGTTATACCCGCCTGGGTGAGATTACTCCCTTGGCCCCCAACTTCGTGGCAGCCATCACGGGGTACCAGCCCATCAAGTACGTGACCACCACGGACCAGGATGTGTGGAACGGATCGGATATCGACCTGATTATCTTCCGCTACGCCGAGGTCCTCCTGAACTATGCCGAGGCCAAGGCCGAAGCCGGCACCCTTTCGCAGGACGACCTGGACATCTCCGTGAACCTGCTGCGTGACCGCGTGGGCATGCCGCACCTGTCCCTCGTCGCAGCCATCGACAATCCCGACCGTTTCCTGACCAATCCGGACTGGGGCGGTTACCGGAACGTGAGCGGCATGAACGCCGGCGTGATTCTGGAAATCCGCCGCGAGCGTACCGTGGAACTGTGCCAGGAGGGCTTCCGCTACAACGACATCATGCGTTGGAAAGAGGGTAAGGTCTTCGAGGCTCCTTTCTACGGAATGTATTTCGCCGGTCCCGGTGAATACGACCTGGACGGCGACGGCAGCAAGGACCTGCTCATCTACAAGGAGGATGAAGCTCCTTCTTCCTCGGCCCCGCTCAAGTACAAGTTGGGGACCGATATCATCCTGAGCGGCGGCAATTCCGGTTTTGTGAGCCCGCACGCCAGTACGGACCGCACCTGGAACGAAGGCCGTGACTACCTGTATCCCATCCCGCTGGACGAACGCAGTCTTACCCGGGGTGCCCTTACCCAGAATCCCGGTTGGGATGACGGCCTCACCTTCTAAACGACGCGATTATGAAAAAGTATATCTTTACCATCTTTTTCTGCACGCTGCTGCTGATGACGCTGTCTTCCTGCAAACAGGAACCTGATAGCGGGAGCGATATGGTGGCAACCCTGTACGCCGGCATCGACGGCGCCGGTTCCACCCTGGAACTGCTCCCCGGCCGCAGCAAGACCTTCGGTGTCCGCGCCTATGCGGATAACGGCAAGGTTCCCGGCCAGACGCTCACCATCAGCTTCAAGTCGGATCCCGACGCCGTGGCTGCATACAATGCCGCCAAAGGAACCCAATATCAGATGTGCCCCGGATCGGCCTACGAGTTTATCTCCAACAGCGTTATGCTGCCCCGTTACGGTGCCGCCTCTTCCACAGCCAAAATCAAGATTACGGCCGTGGGTCTGGAAGACAGCGTGACTTACCTCCTTCCCATCTGCATCGACGAGGTGGTGGGTGCCGACAAATGGGAATCGGCTGCCAATCCTACGGCCTTCCTGGTCATCAAACAGCAGTACGTATCCCCTGAAGGCGGTGCCGGTACCAAGGACGATCCTTACAACCTTTACACGCTGTCCGATATGCTCAGTATGTCGGACAAGCTGGAGGAAGGCAATATGATTTATTTCCGCCTGATGAACGATATCGACATGCAGGGCATCCCCTGGGTGCCGCTGAATTTCGCCCAGCCGTACAAGCTGCAGATCGACTTCAACGGAAACAACCACACTATCTCCAACTTCTACTGCAACACCCCCAACTACGCCAGCTTCTTCGGCGTGCTGTATGGCCGCTGCTACGACGTCAACTTCACCAATGCGGTGGTCGAATGCGAATCGGCCAGCGCCTGCGGTGTCCTGGGCGGTTATTGCGGTACCACCGGCCTTCCCGGAGAGGCCCGTAACTGCCACGTACAGGGTTCGGTGACCAGTACCGGTTCTGTAAACGGCGTCGGCGGTCTGTTCGGCCGTATCAATGGTGCTACCATCGTGGGCTGCTCGGCCGACTGTGATGTTTACGCCAATAAAAATTACGTCGGTGGCCTGTTCGGTTACGATGCCGGAAACCCTTCCACGGTTTCCGACTGCTGGACAGCCGGTTCCGTGAAAGCCCAGCAGCGCGTGGGCGGTATCACCGGCGGCCCCATCACCCCGGGTACCAAGATTTACAACTGCTATTCCCGATCTGCGGTGGAGGCGGCCTTTGCCATCGGCGGCATCGCCGGTCACTGCAACCAGGACCAGAAAGCCGGTACGCCTGAGGAGTCCTCGCCCAACAATGTCATCGACAAGTGCATTGCCTGGAATACCTATATCCACGCAACCAATACTGACAGTGACGCGCACTACAGCAGCGGCGCCATTGCCGGCTTCACTTCCATCAAGAATTACCTGAGCGATTGCTATCGACGGGCCGATCTTGACTTCCAGGAGTGCGCCAGCGCCAGTTTCAACGTGCTGTACAATCAGGAGAACGCCTCGCCGGCAGCCCCGCTTTCCATTGCGGTGCAAGGGCAGTATAACTATCCTTACCACGGCAAGGCAGCCAAGGAAGGTGCCACGCTCACCAGCGTCGCCAGGTCCCTGGGCTGGTCCGATACCATTTGGGATTTCAGCGGCGACATACCTGTCCATAAGGTCGGAAAGACCGTCAATCCGGACGATCAGGATGTGGATGGCCAGCTCCCGGATTTCTTCGAAGAAAATGAAATTAACTAATAGTGAGAGGTTATGATCAAGCGTATCAATCTTATCAGTATCGCACTGCTGCTTGTGGGAGTTTCCTGTGCAAGAACGGAGCTCCGGCAGCCTGAACAGGACGACCTGGTGACCATCCGGGCCACCTTCCCTCAGGATACCCGTGGCGCCGCCAGCATTGCCACCGGCATCTCCTGGACCTGGTCGGCCGATGACATCCTGACCATTATCGGTGACAACACCGAGACCTTCACCATCAAGGAAGGCTTCACCCCCAAGGAAGCCCAGTTTGTGGGCAAGGTGGTCAAGGGCAGCAAGTTCAGCATCGCCTACCCGTCGCTGGATCCCGTGGATTGGAGCATCCAGACGCAGAAAGGCAACAACAGCCCCGACCAGTTGCGCTATGTGGCCGTCCTGGACGATGTGGATTCGTACACCACGTTCACCTACAGCCCCGAATGGGCCCAGAACCACGGCGGCTCCCTGCGCCAGACGGGCGTGTTCAAATTCCTCTTCACTTTCCCCAACTCCGTAACCACGGTCACCAGCATCGTCCTGTCGGCCCCCAGCCCCGTTTTCTATGCGGGCAACGACGACAGCCTGACGGACAAGCTGACGCTGAATCTGAAGGATATCACCCTGGTTCCCGGCCAGACGCTCATCGGCTGGATGACCACCTCCTGGAACCACGCGCAGATTCCCGCCGGAACCGTCCTGAACGTGACGGTTACCACCGACAGGGAAATGCTGAGCCGCGATGTTACCCTGGTGGAGGGCGCCACCATCAAGAGTGGTGTGGTGAACACCTTCACCCTCACGGCGGAAGGCTGGCCCGGCGGCGAAGTCATCGACCGTTATGCCGGCGGCAGCGGTACGGCTGCAGATCCCTGGATCATCACCAATTCGGAGCATATGGGCCACATCAAGGGGGACCTGGTGGCCGGCGAGACCCGCTATTTCAAGCTGGGCGCCGACATCGATATGACCGGCGTGGAATGGGAACCGCTCAATTATGAGGACCCGTATAACAAGCGCATCGAATTTGACGGTGACGGCTATACTATTTCCAACCTCTCTTGCTCCGCCGAGACCTATCCTGGCCTGTTCGGCGTGCTGTACGGCAAGTGCGTGAACCTGAATATCCGGAAGGCCTCCATCACCACCAAGAGCAGCACGGCTGGCATCCTGGGCGGTTACGGCGGTACGGGCGGAAAGCCCTGCGAGGTCCGCAACGTGCACGTGCAAGGCGTGATCAAGAGCGACCGTTCCTCGGTGGGCGGCCTGTTCGGATCGGCCCGCGAGGCCACCATCACCGCCTGCTCGGCCGACATCGACATCCAGTCCAACACCTCCCGTTCGGGCGGTATCATCGGCTACGACCCGGGTCTGGTGACCATCCGCGACTGCTATTCCACCGGTTCCATCGTGTCCGAAACGCAGATAGCGGGCGGTATTTGCGGCGAATTGATTACGGAAGGCAGCTCCGTCTATAACTGCTATTCCTCCGCCACGGTCGTCGCCCAGTTCTATGCGGGCGGTATCGTGGGACGCGCCAACAAGAACGCCAAGGGCAACAAGGACAACAATGAGTCCGTTCAGCCCAATAACCATATTGAAAAGTGCATTGCCTGGAACAATAGGATCGAGTCCAATGCCACTGACGGCAACGAGCATTACAGCAACGGTGCCATCGTGGGTTCCACGGCCATCAAGAACTATCTGGCCGACTGCTACCGCAGGGCGGACCTGGTGTTTATCAACTGTCCCAAGAACGAAGCCTACGTGCTTACGGACCAGGAAAACGCCAGCCCTTCCAATCCGCTGGTCAAGGGGACCGGAACCTACAACTACGCTTATAATGGTAAGGCTGCGCCCAGCGGTGCTACCTGCAGCAGCGTAGCCCAGAGCCTGGGCTGGTCCTCCGATATCTGGGATTTCAGCGGCGCCCTTCCCAAGCACAAGACCAGTGGCGAAACGCCCGGTGACCAGAGCGCTACCGGCCAGTTGCCCGATTTCGAGTACTCCGTATTTTTTGAATAATTAAAAATAACCACATATGAAAAACGGTATCAGACTTTTCATCGCATTGGCCGTCCTGTCCACGGCAGCTGTTTCCTGCGCCCGCGAACCCCTCGCTCCCCAGGAAGGTGACCAGATTACCATTCACGCCCGCTTCCCCGGAGATATGACCCGTGGTGCGGATATCACCGAAACCGGTATTTCCTGGACCTGGGATGCCGGCGACATTCTGACCATCGTAGGTGACAACACCGAAACCTACAACATCAAGGAAGGTTACAACACCAAGCAGGCCGATTTCACGGGTAACGTGGTGTATGGCAACAACTTCACCATTGCCTATCCTTCCCTGGATGCCGTGAACTGGACCAGCCAGACCCAGGATGGCAACAACAACGCGAACCATCTGCGCTATGTGGCAGCTCTGGAGAATGTGGACGACTACACCAGCTTCGTCTTCAGCCAGGCCTGGGCCCAGAACCACGGCGGTACCCTTCGCCAGACCGGTGTGATGAAGTACCACTTCATTTTCCCGGATGACGTTACCAACGTGTCCTCCATCGTCCTGTCGGCTCCCAGCGCCCTTTTCTATGCCGGGAACGGCGACGCCCTCACCGATAAGCTCACGCTGAATCTGGAGAATGTCAGTTCCCTTACCGCCGGCCAGCCCCTGGTCGGCTGGATCACCACTTCCTGGAACGAGGCCGTGGTGCCGGCTTCGACGGCCCTCACCGTCACGGTGAAGACCGCTGAAAAGGACTATGTCCGCGACCTGACCTTCGTTACGGACACCCCCATCAAGAGCGGCAAGGTGAATACCCTGTCCCTGGCGGCATCGGCCTGGTCCGGCGAACCTCAGCCTGAGCGTTATGCCGGTGGTAGCGGCACAGCTACCGATCCTTGGATCATCACCAATGTCGAACATATGGGCCATATCGCGGAAGACCTGGTCTCCGGTGAAACCCGCTACTTCAAACTGGGCGCCGACATCGACATGACCGGCATCGCCTGGGAATCCCTCAATGCGGCCGCCCCGTACGACAAGGCGATTGACTTTAACGGCGACGGCTATATCATTTCCAACCTGTCCAGCAGCTCGGAAACCTATCCCGGCCTGTTCGGCGTGCTGTATGGCAAGTGCTACGACCTCGTCATCGAAGATGCCACCATTGTGGCTGCCACCAACACCGGTGCCGGTATCCTGGGTGGTTATTGCGGTACTACGGGTAAACCCGGTGAAGCTGCCAACATCTCCGTGATCGGTACGGTTGATGGTATCTCCACCGTGGGCGGTCTCTTCGGCTCCTCCAAGGAAGGCACCATCACCAACTGCTCGGTAGAGGCTGATGTGTATACCACTGGCGGCAATGCCGGCGGCGTGGTGGGTATCGCCAATGGCGACGTTACCATTACCGCCTGCTCCTTCGAAGGCTCTGTCATTGCTTCCGGCAACTCCGTTGGCGGTATTGTGGGTAACGCTGCCGCTTATGTGGTCATCAGCGACTGCTGGACTGCAGGTGAGATCGAATCCGGTACCCAGATTGTCGGCGGTATCGTGGGTGACATCAAGACCGAAAACAGCGGAGTGTACAACTGCTTCTCCGGCGCTTCGGTCACCGGCCAGTTCTATGCCGGCGGTATCGTGGGCCGCGCCAACCTGAACCAGAAGGGTACCAAGGCCAATAACTCCGCTGCCGATCCGAAGAACCATATCGAGAAGTGTATCGCCTGGAACGAATTCATCGCTTCCAACGCCACTGACGAGAGCGAGCATTACAGCAACGGTGCCATCATCGGTACCACAGCCTATAAGAACTACCTGGTGGATTGCTTCCGCATGCCCGGCCTGGAGCTGATCAACTGCGCCGGTAACGTCGCGGCGGGCGGCTACGAACTCTTTGATCAGGAGAATGCCGATCCCGAGCATCCGATGGTGCCCGGTAGCGGTGCCTACAACTGCGCCTACAACGGTAAGGCTGCCGGCGTGGGTGCTTCCCTGGCCTCTATCGCCCAGTCCCTGGGCTGGTCGTCCGAGATTTGGGACTTCAGCGGCTCCATCCCTGGCCACAAGAACGGCCGTACCTGGGAGCACGAGGACGAGAACCAGGATGTGGATGCCCAGCTCGTCGACTTTGATGAGAATATTCTTGAGGTAGAGTAATTCTTTGATTATGAACTTGAAGAGACTACTCTGGGCGGCCTTGTTGCTGTCCCTGATGCTGGGCGGATGCGCCAAGAAGGCAGTTCCCGAATTGCCTCCGCCCAGCTATAACCCCGATGCCGTGACCCCCACGGACCCCGACGACGATGACGAAGTGGTCGATGACGGGGAAGGGGAAGGCGGCGAAGTGGTTCCGCCCACCCCGACCGGGGACTGGGAGAAGAACCGCGGCAAGATTGTCAGGCCCACCGGCGAGGGCTGGACGTCCAAGACCATCGACGAAGGCATCGTCTATTATACCTTCGACGGTAAGGACGATATCTCCGGCCAGGTGGAGCAGGCCTTTGTCATCGACCTGGACCTGTCCAACCCCAATTACGAGGTGCATCTGACCTATACCACGCCTTCCACGGCCACTTCCAATGTGTTCAAGGCCCATAATGCGGTGGCAACGATGAATGCCGGCTACGAGCTGGGTTCCATCTTCGTGCGTTCGGACGGGAAGCTCAAATCGATGCTGCCGAACAAGGAAATCAGCAATACGGGCGTTCCCAACTGGAAGAGCGAAGCCGCCTTCTATGGGGACGGCGGCCGCAATCTGCACATCAATTATTCCGGCAAGGGGATGACCGTTGCGCAGCAGCGGAGCTACTATCTGTCCACCACCGAACCGGACGTCGTTTCCAGCGCCCCCATGCTGGTCGATGATTACAATCCGGTAGGGGAGACCTTCTGCGACTATACCATTCCGGCCGCAACCGTGAACAAGCTGAACTCCGAGGATCCGCAGCGCCACCAGCGCGTGCGCCATCCCCGTGTGGCCGTGGCCCTGACCGAGGACAACCACTTCATCATGTTCACCGTGGACGGCCGTAATAACTACAGCAAGGGAATGTCCTGCCGGGAACTCACCCGTTTTCTGGTGAAGCACTTCAATCCGCAGTATGCCCTGAACATGGACGGCGGTGGTTCCACCACCCTGTGCGTGGAAGGGGAGGGCGATCCCACCACCCACGTGGTGAACTACCCCTGCGACAACAGTAAATACGATCACGCCGGCGAACGCGCCCGTGACACTCATTTCGTGATAGTAAGAAAGTAATAGGATGATTCGTAGTCACACTCTCTTAAAACCCGTCCTGGCAAGCCTTGCCGGTCTGCTGGCGCTCACTTCCTGTCTGAAGGAAGCGCAGAACGACCGGCAGGAAGAGCGCGAAGGAAAGCAAGTGACCATCCGCGTATGCATGCCCGAGGACGCCTATACCAAAGTGGACATTACCGCTGAGGAGCATAAACTGTCGCTCTCCTGGCAGGAGTCGGACTGCATCCGGATCATCTCCGGCAATCAGTCGCAGGTGTTCACGGTTTCCCGCATCATCTCGGACAAGGAAGCGGAGTTCGTGGGCGAGGAAGTCACCGGTTCGTCCTTTGACATCCTTTGTCCGGGCACATACGCCAGCATCCAGGAAGCCGAGGCCGATACGGAAAGCCCCGGACAGGATGGCAACGCCTCGGTGGCCCATCTGCGCTACAAGGCCCTGCTCAGCGGCGTCAATACGTATTCCGAAATCGCCTTCAATCCCACCTGGGCATCGTCCCACGGCGGGTCCATGAAAAGCAGCGCGGCGCTCAAGCTGGCCCTGACCCTTCCCGAAGGCGTCACCGGCCTGAAGAAAGCGACGGTACGCATCGCCGGGACGGATTACACCCTGCCGCTGTCCAATGTGGATGTGTCGGCATCGTCCCAGCAGCTGACGGCCTATATGATGCTGCCCTGGAACGACATTCCGCTGCCGGCCGGATCGGCCCTGGCGGTGTCCGTGACGGGAACCGACAACGAGGTGTATTCGGCCCAGCTTACGATGAAGGCCGAGAATACCCTCCTGGGCGGCCGTCTGAATACCATCCAGAACGTAAACCTGTCCTTGCAGGATTTCGTCGGGGGTGATGGCAGCGAGGAGAATCCCTACTTGATTGCCACCGCCCGCCAGCTGGGCAATATGATGGCCCTGTACCGGGATTCCGCGGCACCTGCCAACGCCACTTCTTTCAAGTATTATTTCTGCCTGCAGGACGATGTGGACATCACCGGCATGGCCTGGACCCCGATCAACAACAGCGGCAGCTTCTACAAGGCCATCGACTTTGACGGCGGCGGCCATACCATCAAGGGCCTGACCTCCGACGGTACGTATGCCGGCTTCTGCGGCGTGCTGTACGGCAGCATCCGCAACGTCACCTTCGACGGCGCCACCATTTCCGGTACCACCAAGAAAGGCGTCGTGGCCGGTTTCCTGGGCACGACGGGCCTTCCCGCTTACTGCGAGAACGTGGTGGTGAAGAATTCTTCCGTGACCGGTTCCAACTTCTCCGGCGGTTTCGCCGGCCATGTGCGCACCACCGGTACCATTACCGGCTGCCGCGTGGAGAATACCACCGTTTCCAGCACCTCCGGCCATGTGGGCGGTTTTGCCGCTTACGCGGATATTACCGGTGACGACAAGTACGAAGTGCCGGCCCGTTTTGCGGACTGCCACGTGGTGGATGTCACGGTGGATCAGAACTATGAAGGAACTGCCGAGCTGTACACCGGCGGCTTCATCGGCGGAGCCAATACCGGGACCAGTTTTACGGACTGTACGGTAAAGGCCACGGTCAGTGCCACCAAGGCGGCCCTCAAGGACGTGGGTGGTTTCATCGGCCGCGCCAGCTATGCCTGCCCTACCTTCAAGGGTTGCGCGGTCCTGGAGGGAAGTACCGTCAACGCGACGGGCAACCACGCCGGCGGTTTTGTGGGTTATACGGAGGTGGCTGCCTCCTATACGGATTGCTCGGCGGCCGCCACGGTGCTGAATACCTCGGAATACAGCGGCGGTTTCGCGGGCTATGCGTCCGGCGCTTCTTCCTTTAACAATTGCAGCGCCAGCGGCAACGTCACCAGCACCAAACATGCGGGTGGCTTCGTGGGTACGGCCGAGAATGCGGCCTTTACGGACTGCTTCTACACCGGCGGTACCGTTACCGAAAACAATAGCGGAAAATCGCAGAGCGGCGGTTTCTGCGGCTTTGCCACCACCGGCGTTTCCTTCCGCGGCTGCTATGTCAAGGATGCCGTCTTCGTTTCCAACGGCGGTACCTATGTGGGCGGTTTCGTGGGACAGCTGGGTAATTCCTACAACGGAGGCAACAACATCACCGTGTCGCAGTGCCATGTGACGGGAACGTCCGTTACGGGCAGTACCAACTGCGGCGGTTTCGTGGGTGTGCAGTACGACCATATCGGCTCCAGCTATGTCTCCGGCGGCAGCGTGACGGCCAAGGGCGCCCACTGCGGCGGCTTCAGCGGCTTTGTCCAGAACGGCAACCTGACCAATTGTTATACTACCGCTGCCGTTAACGGCGCTTCTTATGCCCAGGTGGCCGGTATGGCGGGTATCGTCTATACTTCCAACATCTCCTATTGCTATGCGGCCGGTTCCGTTACGGCTTCCGGTACCGATATCGGTGCGTTCGTGGGGCAGTGCGCCCAGCAGGGAGAAGGAGCCTTAGCCGATATTTCCCATTGCATTGGCTGGAATGCCAGCCTTCCTTTCTGCGGCAACAATGCCGTTGAGGCTACCCTCACCGACTGCTATGCCGGCACCGAAGGGACGGTTTCCGATCAGGCATTGGCCCAGTCCTGGCCCGATGCCGTGTGGGATCTTGGCGGCCCCCGGCCCCTTCTGCTGGATACGCCCCGGCGCATCAACGCCATCTTTATCGGCGACAGCATCACCTGGCAGTGGGCGCGTACGTCCAACACCTTTGCCATGAGCAAGTTGCTGATCCCCTTCGACCCTAGCTACATGACCCAGAGCGGGGACAATGTCACCGTGCCCTTCCATCCGGGCTTCTTTACGGCCAACAGCTATCTGGACAAGGGTGTCAGCGGCCAGAATACCACCCAGATGCTGGCCCGTTTCCAGCGGGATATCGTGGATCTGAATCCGGTGGTGACGGTGATCATGGGCGGTACCAACGACCTGGCCCAGGGCTTCTCCGAAGAGCAGATTGCCGCCAATATCGCGGCTATGGCCGAGATGGCCGATGCCGCCGGCATCAAGGTGGTCATCTGCACCGTTACCCCTTGCAACAATTCTTCTTCCAAACTGTCCAATCCCAACACCAAGGGTGCGCATATCATCACCCTGAACGGGATGCTGCAGGAATATGCGGCCTCCAAGGGCTTCTCCTGGTGCGATTACTGGACCCCGATGGTGGCCGAAGACGGTCTGTCCCTGCATCCGGACTACTGCCTGTACGACTACCTGCATCCCGGCCCCGCCGGCTACGATGTGATGGAACCCATCATCAAGTCCATTGTTGACAGTTTATTATAGGAAATTATATAAAAACGATATAAGCTATGAGTAAAAAAACAATTATTAGCTGCAGAAGGGCGTACAAATCACCCTCGGCGTCCTATCTGCAAATGGATTTGGAGGGTTTCATTGCGCAGTCGGTCCATGGGGTCTCTCTGGATGACATGGACACGAACGAACTGTATGATGACTTTGACGATTAACGGGAGGACAGGATTATGAAAAAGAAGATTTTTAGATTGATGGCCGTCGTGGCCGTTCTGTCCGTCGGAGTTGCCTGCAACAAGGAAATCGACAATGGGATAACCCCAGAAAAACAGGAGCAGGAAAAGCCTGAAAGCGGTAAAATGACCATTACCGTCAAGCTGTCCGATGCATCGACCAAGGTAAGCTTCGACCCTGTATTCACTGGAGATAACAACAAGCCCGTTTCGATGGACCATACCTGGCAGGCAGGTGACAGGCTTCGCATTACCAACACTGAGAGTGTTTCGGAAATTTTCGAACTCATCAGCGGCTGGGATTCCCCCAGTGGTGTTTTCGAAGGCCCTCATGTCTATAATGGTCCTTTCACCGTTGAGGTGATTCCCGCAGGTGAGGAATTCGATACAGACAATGAGCAGACCCAGCTGAAGGACGGAGACACCTCGCACCTCCGCTTCGTGGCTGCTGCTACCGATGTCGATGACCTCGACGGTATTGTGCTTGAAGAAACATCTCAGATTATCGGCATTATTGCCAAACTCCCTGCCGATGTCGCCGTTACCGTGAACTCGCTGGAGATCGTTACAAGTGTTGATGACTTTGCCAACACCACCACACTGAAGGTTAACCTGGCCGAACAGGAAAGATGCTCCTCCGCTTCAACTCCGTGAACGCAAACCATACGGTATATACCCGCTACGAAGAGTTCACCGCGGGAGTCTCGCCCGAAGCCGGTAAGTTTAACTACATCCGCATGGACTGCTCCCACATCGACCAGTACGCCGGCAAGGCCGACAACGGCACCGAGGAACATCCTTATCTGATTGCGGATGCTTATCAGATGCAGGCTTTGAATACGCTTCTTGCAGCTAAAAGCGCAGATACTGAGGTGTATGCAAAACTGGTTGATAGTATT
>CACYHZ010000029.1 GCA_902774345.1 uncultured Bacteroidia bacterium
CCCCGGATTCACGGCGCAGCACGCTACCATATAATCCCGGACCTCCCGGCACACCTGCTCCAGTTCGCTTTTGGACAGTTTGCGCAGGTCGGCCGGAGAATCGATCTTATCCAGAAGTTTGTACATACCTGACTATTCAGCCTTTTCCTCTGCCGGAGCAATGTTGGGCAGTTCCAGGCCCAGTCCCTTCTTGCGGTCCACCACCTTGAGCAGCAGGCCCAGCAGCAGGGCGGCCACGCCCAGGCAGGCCAGCATCACCAGCGGAGCGGTGTAGTTCAGGGCCGTAGGATCCGTAATGCCGGGGTTCGTCTTGTCCAGCACCTTGCCGATGAGCAGCGGGAACAGCCACAGGCCGATGTTCTGGATCCAGAAGATGAGGGCATAGGCGCTGCCGATGACCTTGGCGTCCACCAGCTTGGGAACGGAAGGCCACAGGCTGGCGCCCAGCACCAGGATGGTGGCATAGGCTACGATGACCCCGCCGATATCGTTCCCCTGGAAAGCAGGCAGGACGAAGGCGAAGGTGAGGTGGCAGGCGATGAGCAGGATGGAGCCCAGCACCAGCATGGAGGCACCTTTACCCTTGCGGTCCAGATAGTTGCCCAGGATGGGGGTGATGAGCACGGCCAGCAGCGGGAACACTGCGAAGATGGCTTCGGCGCTCTGGCGCATGTAACCCATGTAGCAATAGATGACGAGGGCGACGATGGAGATGCCCAGGAACAGGAACTGGCGGCTCTTGACTTTCTGGAAGTTGCTGGCAAAGCCGGCGGCAGCCACCACCAGCATGATGATGTACTGGACGATGGTGACGCTGTTGCCGGCCCAGAAGGTATCGGCTCCCGGAGCGGTGAGCGTCAGGTTGCACTGCAGCATATTCACCGCATACTTCTGGAACGGGAAGATGGCGCTATAGTACAGCACGCACAGCAGGGCCACGATCCAGAATCCGCCGTCGGACAGAATCTTGCCGATGTCGCTGACCTTGAAGGGATCGTCCTTCTCTTCGGCCTCGCCGGTCTGGCTGTCCAGCTTCTTGTCCATGAAGAAATAGACGATGGTCATGATTAGGGCGATGCAAAGCAGCACCACGCCGAAAGCGACGGAACGGGACACATCCACGTGACCGCCCAGCTTGGCGAAGAAGGGGCTGAAGATCATACAGGTGGCCACACCCAGGCGGGCCAGGGCCATTTCGGAACCCATGGCCAGGGCCATCTCGCGGCCCTTGAACCACTTGACGATACCGCGGCTCACCGTGATGCCGGCCATTTCACAGCCGCAGCCGAAGATCATAAAGCCGCAGGCGGCGAACTTGGCCGATGCGGGCATCCCCCGGTAGAAGGGCGATACGCCCAGTTCGTCGAACAGGGGGATATAATTAAGGTTGTTGGTAAACCAGGCCTCCAGGCCGCTGCCGATGAAAGCGTCGCTGACGGCAAACCACTTGATGACGGCACCCACCAGCATCACGCCGGCCGAAAGCACAGCCGTGAAGCGCACCCCCATCTTGTCCAGGATGATACCGGCAAAGATGAGGAAGAAGACGAAGACGTTCAGGAACACCTCGGAGCCCTGCATGGTGCCGAAGGCCGTGGAATCCCACCCGCGGGTTTCCTGCATCAGGTCCTTGATCGGGGATAGGATGTCCATGAAGATATAGCTGCAGAACATGGCCAGGGCCAGCAGCAGCAACGCCGTCCAGCGCATGGCCGCCGAGTCGCGAAGGGTTTTCTTAATTTGGTCTGCCATAAGAATATCGTGTTAATTCATTATTTCCGATAAGTCCCGCTAAATTAGCAAAAAAATGGCAAAAAATTTGCAAAAAGGTTTGGCGGTTTCAAAAAACCCTTTTATCTTTGCAGTGTAATAGGATACTAATACAGCAGAAGAAATGGCGCTCATCGAGCTCAAAGACATCAACAAGACCTACAACAACGGGCAACCCCTGCACGTACTGAAAGGAATTGACCTCCAAATAGATAAAGGAGAATTCGTCTCCATTATGGGCGCATCGGGCTCCGGCAAGTCCACCCTACTGAACATCCTGGGCATCCTGGACAATTACGACACCGGGACCTACACCCTGAATGGAACACTGATCAAGGACCTGAGCGAGAAGCAGGCGGCTGACTATCGCAACCGCATGATCGGCTTTATCTTCCAGAGTTTCAACCTGATCAGCTTCAAAACAGCCGTGGAGAACGTGGAGCTGCCCCTGTACTACCAGGGCGTCTCCCGCAAGAAACGGCACGATATGGCGATGGAATACCTGGACAAGCTGGGCCTCACCCAGTGGGCCAGCCACTTCCCCAACGAAATGTCCGGTGGCCAGAAGCAGCGCGTTGCCATCGCCCGTGCCCTGATTACCCATCCGCAGATTATCCTGGCCGATGAACCCACGGGCGCCCTGGATTCCAAAACCAGCGTGGAAGTGATGGACCTCCTCACCCGTCTGAACAAGGAGGAAGGCATGACCATCATCGTAGTCACCCACGAAAGCGGTGTGGCCAACCAGGCCGACAAGATCATCCATATCAAGGACGGGGTCATCGGCAAGATCGAAGAAAACGAAAAGCACGACGCCTGGGGCGGCTCCCTCATCAAATGATCCGCGACCTTTTACACGAAATCCACAGTACGCTGCGGCAGAACAAGCTGCGCACAGCCCTCACCGGCTTCGCCGTCAGCTGGGGTATCTTCCTGCTGATCGCGCTGCTGGGTGCCGGAAACGGCCTGATGAATTCCTTCATGGGGAATATCGCAGACTTCATCAGCCAGAACGTCAGCGTTTCCGGCTGGATGACCTCCAAGCCCTATGCCGGTTACAAGGAGAACCGCCTCATCCAGATGGACGGAGAGGATGTCCTTTACACAGAGTCCGACAAATGGGGCGGCGTCATCGGAGACATCACCCTGGAAACACCATCGACCAGCGTTACGCTGTCCCTGGACGGGAAAACGGTGTCCGGCGCCATCGTCGGCGTAATGCCTGAATACCTGGAACAGAACAAGAATAAAATGGCCGTGGGCCGTTTCGTGAACCAGATGGACATCCGGGAGAAGCGCAAGGTCATCGTCATCACCCTGGCACAGGCCAAGGAACTGAGCCCGAAAGATCCCGAGGGGGTAATGGGCCGATGGATCCAGGCCGGGAACATCTCATTCCGCGTAGCGGGCATCATCTACACGGACGAACGTTCCTTCTCCCGCTACTGCCCCATCCCCTATTCCACTTACAAAGCCATTTACGACTCCTCCGACAAGATTGAGTCCATCACCTTCACCGTGAACGGACCGACGACATTGGAAGAACACAGGGCCTTCGAGGACAAATACCTTAAAGGTCTGAAAAAGAGGCATGAAGTGGATCCCGACGACCGGCGCGCCTTCTGGGTTCGGAACGGCTACACCGACAATCTGGAAATGACCAAAGGGTCCCGCATCCTCCGGATTGCGCTCTGGATCCTGGGCCTCCTGACGCTGGTGAGCGGCATCGTAGGCGTCTCCAACATCATGCTCATCACCGTGAAGGAGCGTACGCATGAATTCGGCATCCGCAAGGCCATCGGCGCCAAGCCGGGCAACATCCTGTCCCTGATTATCGCCGAGAGCATCACCATCACGGCCATCTTCGGCTATGCCGGAATGCTGCTGGGAATGATCGGGTGCCAGGTGATGGACAAGACCATCGCCCAGGACTCCGTGGACCTGGGATTCGAGAAGATCCAAATGCTGGTGAATCCTTCCGTGGGCCTGGATACGGCCCTGGAAGCCACCCTCCTGTTGATTATCGCAGGTACCGTCGCGGGCATCATCCCCGCCTGGAAGGCTGCGCGTGTTAAACCCATTGAAGCACTCCGGGCCGAATGAGACTGTTTGATACCGATACATTCCGAGAAATCCTGGACAGCATTACGCGCAACCGTTCCAGAAGCCTCCTGACCGGCTTCGGCGTGTTCTGGGGCGTGTTCATGCTGATGCTCCTGACCGGCGGCAGCCAGGGTCTCAAGGGACTCCTGAACAAGAACTTCGAAGGCTTTGCGCAGAACACCTGCATCATCGCCACCAGCCAGACCTCCAAGCCGTACAAAGGCTTCAGCAAGGGCCGGTACTGGGAAATGGAATATGCCGATGTGGACCGCCTGCGCAGCCTGGTCCCCGAACTGGAGACCATCTCCCCCACCGTCGCCCTCTGGGGCCGGTCCTTCACCCGGGACGAATACACCCACAGCGGCACCATCCGCGGAAGCCGGCCCGATTATGCCAACATCGAAACGCCCAAGATGATGTACGGCCGCTATCTGAACGACGCCGACATCGCCCAGGAACGGAAAGTCTGCGTCATCGGCAAGAAAGTATATGCCAGCCTCTTCCCCGAAGGCGGTGACCCCTGCGGCAAGCGCATCGTCGTGGATGGCAGCTATTACAGCGTCATCGGCGTGGACTGGCGCGAGGGCGGCGGCATCAATGTCAACGGCAGTCCGGCCGATCTGGTCACCATCCCCATCAGCCAGGCCCGCAAGGCCTATAATCTGGGCAATACCATCCACCTGCTGTGCTTTACCGCCAAGCCCGGTTTCACGATGAGCGACCTCACGCCCCGCGTGCGGCAGATAGTGTCCCGCGCCCACTATGTGGATCCCACGGACGAGCAGGCCATGTTCCTGCTGAACACCCAGCTGATGTTCGGCATTATCGACAACCTATTCAAAGGCATCAACTTCCTGGTGTGGCTCATTGGCCTGGGAACCCTCCTGGCCGGTGTGATCGGCGTGTCCAACATCATGATGGTGTCGGTCCGCGAACGGACCACGGAAATCGGCATCCGCCGGGCCATTGGCGCCACGCCCAACCAGATTCTGGGCCAGATTATGTCCGAAAGCATCGTCCTGACCCTGGCCGCCGGCCTTATGGGAATCGTGTTCAGCGTCCTGATCCTGTCGGGAGTGGAGCTGGGAATGACCGAGGACGGCATGTTGAAGGCGCCTTTCCAGGTTCCCTTCTGGACGGCCATAGCCGCAGCGGCCATGCTGACGGTGCTGGGCGTAGTGGCCGGCCTGATGCCCGCCTCCCGCGCGATGGCCATCAAACCCGTTGACGCCATGCGAGATGAATAAAAAAACAAACGCTATATGAAAAAGTTAGGAAAATACATTGTGGTGCTGGTCGTCGTGGCCATCTTCGCCGGAACTTTCGCCTACCTGTACAAACGCTCCAAGCCCAAGGAGATTCATTATCAGGAACTGGAGGCCGTTCAGGGCAGCATTGTCAAATCCACCGTGCTCACCGGGAAAATCCAGCCCCGGGACGAAGTGAACGTGAAGCCGCAGATCAACGGCATCGTGGCCGAAGTGTACAAGGAAGCCGGACAGACCGTGCAGAAAGACGAAATCATCGCCAAGCTGAAGGTGATTCCCGACATGAGCCAGTTGTCCAGCGCCCAGAGCCGCGTTCGCCTGGCCGAGGTGAACATGGAGCAGGCCCAGGTCAATTACGACCGTGAAAAGGCCCTCTTCGACCAGCATCTGGTAAGTGCCGAGGAGTTCGAAAAGGTCCAGCAGGCCCTACAGCAGGCCAAGGAAGAGAAGGCCATCGCCCAGGAAACCCTGGAAATTGTCCGGGACGGCGTATCTTCGGCCAACAAGTCCGGAAGTACCACCCTCATCCGCTCCACCATCTCCGGCCTGATCCTGGACGTGCCGGTGAAAGTGGGTAATTCCGTAACCATGTCCAACACCTTCAACGACGGTACCACCATCGCCACTGTGGCCAATATGGACGACCTGATCTTCGACGGAAAGATTGACGAGACCGAGGTGGGCCGGGTCCGGATCGGGATGCCGGTGCGCATCACCGTGGGCGCCCTGCAGGATATGAGCTTTGACGCACGGCTGGAGTACATCGCCCCTAAGGCCACGGAATCCAACGGAGCCAACCTCTTCGAAATCAAGGCTTCGGTGAAGGTTCCCGGCGACGTGACCATCCGCAGCGGCTACAGCGCCAACGCGGAGATTGTACTCCAGGAGGCCGAGGACGTACTCACCCTCCCCGAAAGCGCCATCCAGTGGGACGAAGGCGAAAAGACCTATGTCTATGTCCTTGAAGGGGCAGAATATGTCCGCCGCGACGTGCAGACGGGCCTGTCCGACGGCGTTACCATTGAAATCAAGAGCGGCCTCACGGCCGGCGACAAAGTACGCGGTCCGGAAATCATTAACAGCAAGTAAGTTATGAAAGCGCTGATTGTGGCACTGGCGGTCCTCACCGCCCCCACCGACTCCCTCCCCGATCTCTCGCATCCCTGGTCGCTGAAAGAATGCACCGACTGGGCCCTGGAGCACAATCTTTCCGTGGCCGGGCAGGCACTGACCGTGGAAAACCGGGAAATTGACAAGAATACTGCCGACATGGCCTGGCTTCCGGGTGTAAACGCCTCGGTTGGAGAGAATTGGAGCTTCGGACGCGGCCTGGGCGGCAACAATACCTATGAGAGCGGCAACAGCTCCTCCACCAGTTTCTCGCTGGGCGCCAATATGAACCTTTTCGACGGGCTGGCAACCCCCCGGCGGATGCAGCTGGCCAAATTGAATCTAGAAGCCGCTACCGCCGACCTGGAGAAGGCCCGGGACGATATCCGCGTACAGGTAGCCCAGGCTTATGTCCAGATTCTGTACAATTACGAAATCCGCGACGTAGCGCAGGAGCAGCTTACCATCGACGCCCAGCAGGTGAAGCGCCTGGAAGGGCTTTATGCCAGCGGCAAGGCATCGGCGGCCGAAGTCTCCCAGCAGAAGGCCTCTCTGGCCCAGAGCCAGGTGACGCTGGTCCAGGCCGAAAACAACGTCCGCTCCGCCCTCCTTTCCCTGGCCCAATTACTGGAAATTCCGTCCTGGGAAGCCTTCTCGGTGGTACGTCCTGCAGTCTCAGTCGGGGACCTGGTACTCGGAAATCCGGACGACGTATATGCCGACGCCCTGGGACTCCGCCCGGAAATCCAGGCCGAAAAACTGCGCCTGGACGGATCCCTCAAGCAGATCCAGATTGCCAAGGCAGCCTACTCCCCTTCCCTGTCCCTTTCGGCTGGCATGGGCACCAACTACTATACCAGCTTTTCCACACAAGGGTTCTGGGACCAACTGAGCAACAACTTCAGCCAGTACGTAGGGCTGTCCCTGAGCATCCCCATTTTCAATAAATTCAGTACCCGGAACCAGGTGCGAAGCGCCCGCGTACAGGCCTCTTCCCAGGAATTGCAGCTGCGTCGGACCCAGCAGACCCTGTACAAGGAGATTCAGCAGGCCTGGAACGGAGCCGTTGCCGCCCGCGCCAAGTGGGAGGCGTCCAGCATCGCCACGGATGCCGCACAGGATGCCTTCCAGCTTACCCAGGCCAAATATGAAAATGGGAAGGCCACCATCACGGAATTCAACGAGGCGCGCAACCGTCTGGTCAAAGCCCAGTCCGATTCCGTACAGGCCACCTACGAGTACCTGTACCAGGCCCGCCTGGTAGAATTCTACCGCGGCGGAGAGCTCACGCTGTAAGGGAATTAAGCCTCCGCTTCCACCAATTCGTAATCCAGGAGCTTCTGCTCAAGGGACGTACTCTTGACGCGGATGCGCAGTTTATCGCCCAGCCGGATGGAACGGTGCGTGCGGCGGCCTATGGCGCGGTAGTGCTCTTCGTCATACACGAAGAAATCGCTGCGGATGGTGCGGTACGGAACCATGCCCTCGATGCGGGTGGGCTCGATTTCCACATAGATACCCCATTCCGTGACGCCGGAAACCTGACCGTCGAATTCCTGCCCCACCTTGTCCTGCATGAATTCCACCAGCTTGTATTTGATGCTTTCCCGTTCGGCTTCAGCAGCCACCACTTCGCGCTCTGAAGCGTGTTTGCACTGGGCTGCGTAGTAATCATTGCTTTGGGAATCGGCACCCTGCAGGTACAGGTCCAGCAGGCGGTGCACCATCATGTCGGGATAGCGGCGGATGGGCGAGGTAAAGTGCGTATAGAATTTGAAGGCCAGTCCATAATGGCCGATGTTGTCGGTGCTGTAGCAGGCCTTGGCCATGGAACGCAGGGCCAGGATCTGGATGGCAGCGCACTCGGGCTTGTCCTTGGCATCCACCATCAGGTGATTCAGCGTGGCGGCGATATCCTTTCCGTTGTCGATAGGTCCCACTTTATAGCCAAAGTGCCCGGCGAAATCCCTTAGGCCGCTCAGCTTTTCCAGATTCGGTTCATCGTGTACACGATAAACGAAGGTCTTGGCCTTGGACAAGGCCTTGCCGCCCATCTTGCCGCCGGTAGCCACAAACTCGGCCACGTTCCGGTTGGCCAGGAGCATGAATTCCTCGATGAGCCAGTTGGCTTCCTTGGAGAACTTCTGGTGAACACTGATGGGCTTGCCGGAGGCATCCACCTCCACCTTCATTTCGGGACGTTCGAAGTTCACGGCCCCTGCCGCGAAGCGCTTCTTGCGCAGTTTCAGGGCCAGGGCATTGAGGATGAGCACGGCCTCTTTCACTTCGGCCGGCACTACTCCACACTCCGTTCCTTCCCCGAACACCTGTTCCATCGCCGCATCCCCGGCTTCGATGATGGCCTGGGCGCCTTCGTAGTCAAACCGGTAGTCTGAAATGATATGCGTACGCCCGAACCAGGGATTGATGACCTTGGCCTGGGGCGTAATCTCGAAAACGGCGCTGAAGGTGAGTTTTTCCTCATGGGGCCGCAGGGAGCACAGCTTGTTGGACAGTTTCTCCGGCAGCATCGGGACGGTCCGGTCCACCAGATACACGGAAGTGCCTCGCGCCTGGGCTTCCTTGTCCACCTCGGTGCCAGGCTTTACATAATAGGTAACATCGGCGATGTGGATCCCCACTTCGTAATTGCCGTTGTCCAGTTTCCGGAAGCTCAGGGCGTCGTCATAGTCCTTGGCATCGGTGGGGTCGATGGTAAAGGTAAGCACCTTCCGGAAGTCCCTCCGGTGGGCGCGGTCCTTGTCGGTAATGGTGTCCGGAATGTGGTCCGCAGCGTCCTCCACGCTTTTTTCGAAGCGGTAAGGCAGGCCGAATTCCGCCAGGATGGCGTGCATTTCGGTGTCGTTCTCACCGGGCTGGCCCAGAATGTCCACCACATGTCCATGCGGGCCGGCTTCGCCCCGGTCCCAGCCATCCACCACGGCCGCCACTTTCATCCCCCGCTTGCCACCCTCCGGTACGGGAACGGAGATGTCGTAGGGCATCGTCTTGGAACTCATCAGCACCCAGGCCTGTTTCCCCACGATGTGGAGGATGCCCACGAAAGGACGGTCCGAGCGCTCCAGGATGGCGATAATCTCGCCGCTGCGCCGCTTGGCCTGACCCACCTTTTCCTGGGTCACGGCCACTCGCACGGTGTCCCCATGCAGGGCGCCGCGGGTCTTGTTGGCCTTCACGAAGACATCCTCTTCCTGGCCTTCGATCCGCACAAAGGCGAAACCTTCGCGGGACATCAGCACCTTGCCCTCGAATTCGGGGACGATGCGTGCTTTTTTATGGTTCTTCCTGTTGGGACTGTTCTTACGACGGGACATAGCAGGCACGGCGATGGAACAGCGGACCCCCTGCCGGGCCACCTGGGCCGGAAGCAGATCCACGCGCAGGTCTTCTGCCTTTACCTCCATCATCCCGGTGGTATGGCCGATAAACAGCAGCGTATCTCCCTGGTGCAGGTCCGTAGCTTCGACCTGGATTTCGACCACGTTAATCTTTGCAAACCAATTGGTTACCTTTCCCACATAGGTTTTGCGGCGGGTGGCTTGACTGCCATAGACGGCACTCCATTCGCCCATTTTGGCACCCAGGTAATAGCCATCCCAGAAACCGCGGTTGAACACCTGGGCCAGGTCTTCTTTTAGCCGGGCGCCCAGCTCGGGCGTGAAACTGCCGTCGGCCACGGCATCGGCGGCCTTGCGGTATGTCTGGGCGGTAATCTTTACATAATCGGCGCTGCGGGCGCGGCCTTCTATCTTGAACACCTTGACGCCGGCCTCAACGAACTTGTCCAGAAACTCGATGGTACAGAGGTCCTTGGGCGACATCATATACTTGTTGTCGATGTGGATCTGGTTACCGGTTTCGTAGTCGGTGACCAGATAGCCGCGCCGGCACACCTGCAGGCAGGCGCCCCGGTTGGCGCTTTCGCCATAGGCGGCCAGTGACAGGTAGCATTTGCCGGAAACGGCCATGCAGAAGGCGCCGTGGGCGAACATCTCGATCCGCACCAGCTGCCCGGAAGGGCCCTTGATCTGTTCCCGCTGAATGGTCTCGTAGATGGCCTTAACCTGTACGAGGTTCAACTCGCGGGCCAGCACCACCACATCGGCCCATTGGGCGTAAAACTTCAGCGCCTCGGCATTGGAGATGCTCAACTGCGTGGAAATATGCACTTCCAGCCCGATTTTCCGGCAGTACAGGATGGCCGCCATATCCGAAGCGATGATGGCATCCACCCCGGCGGCCCGGGCGGCGTCCAGGGTTTCATAGGCCGCCTGCAAATCTTCGCCGTACAGGGTAATGTTCAGGGTCATGTAGGCCTTGACGCCGTAGGCCCGGCAGATGCGCATGATCTCCGGCAGGTCCTCCCGTGCGAAATTATTGGCCGAATGCGAACGCATATTCAGGTGGCCGATGCCGAAGTACACCGAGTTGGCCCCGCCTTCGATGGCGGCCACCAGGCAATCGAAACTGCCGGCCGGTGCCATGATCTCCAGTTCTTCCCGCCACATAGGTCAATCAGATGAGCGTTACCAGCAGATAGGCGAAATGGGCGATGATCCCAGCGCACAGGCCAGCGATGGTATGCGCCCCGATGGCTTTGGAAATCACTTTCCGGTAGCCCAGGGAGTCCAGCATGGCGGTGTGCGTGGACAGGAATCCGCTCCAGCACATACCGATGGCCGTGAACACCGCGATGGCATTCCCGTCCAGGATGCCGGCGCCGTTGAAGGTAGGCAGCAGGCCCAGGGCGGCGCCCACGGCACCCAGCGCCGTCATCGGGAAGGCGATGAGTTCCATGTGCTGGAAGCCGAACAGCCATTCGAACACCCAGTGGATCTTTTCGGCCAGCCAGGGCAGGATGGGAACGCCCTGGGACGAAGAACCGTCGTACACGCCCGAAGCGCCCGGGCCGAAGGTAATCATGATGACGGCCGTGGTGATGATGAGCACGCCGGGGATAATCTGCAGGCCCAGTTCCACACCGTTCTTGCCGCCGTCCAGCACGGCGTTCAGGAAACGCATGAACACGCCGTCCTTCTTGGCCTCTTCCACATGTTCTTCCTGGATCGGATCAGCCGCATTCTCCTGCACGGGGGCATCCAGTTCAGGGAAGGCTTTCAGACAACTGTGCTGCATGATCCGCGTGGAGATGATGGAACCGCAGAAAGCCCCGAAAAGGCCCACGAGGGCCCCGGAGAGCTGTCCGTAGCCGATCATGGTAATCATCACCACGAAGCCCATTCCGAAGGCCGTCCCGAAGTTGGTGAGCGAAATCAGCTGGTATTTCTTGAAATAGGCGCTGAAGGTCTTGTCCTTGGACAGGGCGATGATGGCGGGGTTGTCGGACAGGAAGGTCATAACGGCCCCCAGGGCCGCAACGCCCGGAAGGTTATACAGGGGCTTCATCAGCGGGCGCAGGAAGCGCTCCAGCAGAGTAACCACCCCGAATTCCGACATCAGTTTGGAAAGCGCTCCGGTGAGTACCGTGATGCCCATCAGGTAGAAAACGGTATTGAGCAGCAGGTCGTGGGCCGTGTTCATGAGGGTCTTCAGCATGTTGCCACTGCCCATCTTGCTGCCCAAAAGGGAGAAAACGCCTATGAGAAGCACCAGGAAAACCAGGGCCTCTATGGTGGAGCGTTGCAGTCGGAATCTCTTCATAAAGTTTTATCGGACAAGATACAGCCGGTAGGTGATGCCGGCCAGAAAATTCAGTTCACGGGTGGTATTGTTGGCCACAGCCAGGGCGTGCAGGCGGATGTCGCGGTTGCCCAGCGGGAAGTACTCCGCCCCCACCCCGAGGAAGGAGTGACGGGTACCCGGCGCCACGGTAAGGTCGTAGGCAATCCCGTCCGGGTCCACATTGCAAGCGTCGTTGAAATCGTAACCGCCCTTGGAGAAAACCCTCCACTTGCTGCCGGCCTCGACGATCAGGCGCGCCACGGTGCTCATGTCCAGCCCCGCCTGACGCTGAATCATGGAACGGCGGTACATAATATCCCATTCCAGGGCCACGGGGCCCACGTGGAAACGGTTCCCCAGAGAGACATAGCCCATGCGGTGGTGATAGATATCGTCCATGTAATTCACGGACCAGATGGTGCTCCACCAGGAGCTGAAGCGTCCGTACCAGCCCAGGGCCACGTGCCAGACATCAGCTTTGCCGGGCGAAACCAGCGACTGGGTCACCTGCAGCTGCAGCATCTGCTCCTCGGCCGGACGGAACATTCCCGCAACACCAAGGGCATAGACTTCACTGATATTGTTGGCGAACAGGTCCCAATAATACAGGTCGATAGGGGTTTCGTCCCATTCAAACCCGCCGATCAGCCCGGGCAACTTCCCCCCCTGCAGGCTCCATTTGGGCGAAATATCCCAGGTCAGGGAGAGGATATCGGTAGCATTCAGCGGCACTTCGGCGTTGTACAGGGGCTTGGTGAAGCGCTGACGGAGGAAATAGGTGAGGCTGGAGCCCAGTTTTCCCTTGACCATCAGGTTCAGGTGCTCACCCAGGAATCGCGCCTTGCCTTGGAGGGCATCACTGCCATCGGGGCGGCTGAGGGTTTCGTTGAAGCTGCCCCGCATATCAAAACAGACATACTCCACCTGGGCCGATGCCACCAGGCAGGCGGCAAACAGACCGAAGGCGCACAAGAGAGTTTTTTTCATTGTTTCAGTAGGTGGTTAGAACTACAAAGATACGAAAAAAAGGCCACTATCTGTATAGTTCCCGTAAAACGGCAAGGGATTTCACCTGGATGGGGATTTCGGTATGGAAAGACAGGTACTGGAGCAGGTCTTCGCAGAGGGCGTTCCGGGTGGCTCCGTTCAAGGGAATGAGCATAGACGGGCCGAAGCCGGTTTCCAGAAACGCCTTCAGCGCCGGCAGTTCCGTTTTGGCGAAAGGGGCGATATCGTCAAAGCTGGGGCGGAAACCCAGGGCGCCGGACAGCTCCAGCAGGAAACGGACCGGATAATTGGCGAAATCGTTTTCCAGAGCGTCGAGGGTCAGAAGCGCCCCCACGCACCACTGATACAGGCCTTCCTCCACCATCCCTTCCCGGAGGGTCCGGAACAGGACTTCGGCCAGGAAAAGCGTCATGGTATTCTTGTACAGATTGGCCCGGACCCCTGCCAGGCCGTCTTTCAAGTGGATATTCCGCAGGGTCCAGAGCTCGCTTTTGGGATTCTCCACCACATCGGCCTCCAGGATGTTCAGGGGCAGGAAAAGCGTCATCCCGGCCTTCTTGCCGGAGCGCACCAGAAAGCCCCGGCGTCCATGCTCCCGGGACAGGGTATGCACCACCACGGCGCTTTCTCCCACCCGTGTGGTTCCCAGGACGATGAGCTCGATGCTGTCCATCTTAGCGCTTCAGGAATTCCGCCATCGCCCGCAGTGCCTTGCCCCGGTGGGAGATGGCATTCTTCTGAGCTTCCGGAAGCTGGGCGGCCGTCACGGCATACCCCTCCGGAATGAACACGGGGTCGTAGCCGAAACCGCCATTCCCATAGGGTGTACGGGCGATGCTCCCTTCCATTACACCGTCGAAGAAGTGGGTTTTGCCCTGCAGGATGAGGGTAACGCAGGTGCGGAAGCGGGCCGTCCGGGGGCCTTCCCCGCGACGCTCCATTTCGGTCAGCAACTTCCGGATGTTGTCGGCGGATTTCCGGGCAGGACCGCCATAGCGGGCCGTTTCCACGCCCGGAGCGCCGTCCAGCAGGTCCACTTCCAGGCCGGTATCGTCGGCGAAGCAGTCCAGGCCTGTACGCTCGTAGATGTACTGGGCTTTTTGCAGGGAGTTGGCACGGATGGTGGTTCCGGTTTCGGGAATGTCTTCCCCAATGCCCACCTGGGCGGGCGTAACCAGTTCAAAGGCATCGCCCAGGATCTCGGCGGCCTCACGCAATTTACCGGGATTTCCCGTCGCGAACACAATCTTCATAATAGACAAAGTAAGCATCGCAAAGATAGCCATAATATTTGTATCTTTGCAGTATGAGAAAGAAGATATTGTCCCTGGCCTTTCTGGCCTTGTTGTTTGCGGCCGCGCCCGCCTGGGCCCAGTCGGAAAAAGCCGGATCGTCCACCCCGCAGCCTTCCCGGAACTTCGTCCTGGGCAAGTGGATCGAGGTGCACAACGCCATCCTGCGGGAGCTGCGGCGCTCCTATGTGGATTCCCTGGAAGTGGACCGCATCGAGCGGGAGGCCATCGACGCGATGCTGGAAGCCCTGGATCCCTATACCGTCTATGTTCCGGAAGAGGAGCAGGAGGATTTCCGGATGATGCTCACCAGCACCTACGGAGGCATCGGAGCCATCATTTACAAGCCCGATGTGAACGGGAACGTCATCATCAACGAACCCTACGCGAACGCCCCGGCCGCCCTGGCCGGTCTGCGTTGCGGCGACGAAATTGAGTCCATCGACGGACTGTCCACCCACGGCCTGCAGAGCGGCGAGGCATCGGAGAAGATGCGGGGCAAACCCGGCACCACCGTGGTGTTCAAGGTGAAAAAACTCCGGGAAGGACCCACTTGGAAGGCCGGTGAGACCATCGAAGTGCCGGTCGAACGCCGCCGCATCGTTCTGCCCTCCGTGGAATATGCCGACATGCTCAACGACCAGGACGGCTACCTGCTCCTGGGCAAGTTCACCGAAGGCGTGGGCCAGGAGATCCGGGAGGCTTTCCTGGAACTGAAAAAGCAGGGAATGCAGCGCTTCGTGCTGGATCTGCGCGGCAACGGCGGCGGTCTGCTGCACGAGGCCGTGAACATCGTCTCGCTCTTTGTGCCCAAGGGAACGCTGGTGGTCACGTCCAAGGGCCGCCGCAACGCAACGGAATATCACACCACTCTGGACCCTGTGGATACGGAGATCCCCATCGTGGTGCTGGTGGACAGCGGTTCCGCATCGGCCTCCGAGATTGTTTCGGGCGCCCTGCAGGACTATGACAGGGCCACCATCATCGGCACGCGTACCTATGGAAAGGGCCTGGTGCAGAGCATCCGTCCCCTGCCCTATTCCGGCCAGCTGAAAGTGACCACCGCCAAGTATTACACCCCTTCGGGCCGCTGCGTGCAGGCTATCGACTACAGCCACCGGAACGAGGACGGCAGCGTGGGGCACATTCCCGACTCCCTGACGCACGAGTTCCCCACCGCCCACGGACGGATGGTACGGGACGGGGGCGGCATCACTCCGGACTTCGAGGTCAAGGGTCACAAATACTCCCGCCTCACCTATTCGCTGGTCTATGCCGGCATCGTGGAACAATATGCCCTGGAATTCGTACGCAAGCACGCCACCATTCCGGCGGTGGAGAATTTCCATTTCGATGAATACGAGGACTTCGTGGCCTTTGCCGCCGACAAGCAGTTCGACTACCGTTCATCGGCCCGGGCCCTGTTTGACGAAATGAAAAAGACCCTGGAGGAAGACGGCCTCACGGAGACGATGAGCGATGAGCTGGCAGCCCTGGAAAAGTCCCTGGAAATGGACAAAGCCAGCTTCCTGCGCCTGAAAAAGGACGAGATCATCCCCTTCATCGAAGAGGAGATCGTGGTGCGCTATTACTTCCAGAAAGCAGGCATCCAGGTGCGCCTGCGCTATGACGACCAACTGGCCGAAGCCTTGAAGCAGCCGGCCGTCAGTTGGTAGGGATATCGACCTTAAACGCATAAAGCATGATTCCTGAAGCCATCCTGGACCAGGCGGTCAAAGACTTGTTCCAGCACATTACCTTCCAGTCCCAGCCTGCGGGCCTGTACGATCCGCTCCGCTATATGATTGCCATCGGCGGAAAGCGCATACGGCCCCGCCTTTGCCTCACGACCTACAGCCTCTACGCGCAGGAACTGACCCCGGAGATACTGGAGCCCGCCGCCGGGCTGGAGGTTTTCCATACCTTCACCCTTATCCACGACGACATCATGGACCATTCGGAGCTGCGTCGCGGACAGACCACCGTCTGGAAGAAATGGAACGAGGACACCGCCATCCTGAGCGGGGACGTGATGTGTATCGACGCCTACAAACGCATCGCCAAAGCCCCTGCAGCGGTATTGCCGCAGGCTCTGCAGCTGTTTTCCAAAACGGCCTCCGAGGTTTGCGACGGCCAGCAATTGGACATGGACTTCGAGAATCGCAGCCAGGTGAGCATGGAGGAATACATGCAAATGATCGGTCTCAAGACCGGCGTACTCATCGCCTGCGCCGCGCAGCTGGGCGCCCTCATCGCCGGGGCCGATGCCCGCAGCCAGCAGTGCCTGTACGACTATGGCTATTACCTGGGCCTGGCTTTCCAGGTGGCCGACGACTTCCTGGATGCCTATGGGGACCAGAAGGTCTTCGGAAAGCCCATCGGCGGAGACATTCTGAACGGCAAGAAATCCTGGCTCACCGTCAAGGCCGGGGAGTTGGGAGCCGACGGCTTGGGGGAGGCGCTTTCCGCACCCGCCCGGAGCGAAGCGGAAAAAGCGGCCAAGATTGCCCGCGTGATGGCGATTTACAACAGCGTGGGCATTGCCGAAGCCGCCCGCGGCGCCATCCGTGAGCTCAACGCCCTGGCCATTAAAAAGGCCGAAGAGGCCCAAATGGACCCCTCCGGCTGTCAAATCCTGGCATCCTTCGCGGATGCACTGGTCGGGCGCAGTTACTGAGAAATTACCACTCCCCTTCCTTATCGCCGAAATCTTCGGTATTGGAATTCTTCTCCGTCACGGTGACGGGGCAATCGGCCGTCTTGTCTCCGGCCTGGGCGGTAATCACCGCTGAACCGGGCTTCAGGGCCGAAATCTTGCCGTCTGCATCCACCTTGACGATGGTCGGATCCGAGCTGCTCCAGGTCACGGTCTTGTCCGTGGCATCGGTGGGATTCACCGTAGCGTGCAGGGTCAGCGTCCGGCCTTCCTGGATGGTTACCTCGGTCTTGTCCAGGGTGACGGAAGTCACAGGGACATAAACCGTTACCTTGCAGGTGCGGGCCACGCTGCCGGCACGGGCCGTAATGGTGGCCGTTCCGGTCTTCTGACCTTGTACGTTTCCGGAAAGGTCCACGGTGGCCACGCTGTAATCCGAGGTGCTCCAGGTGATGGTCTCCACGTCGGCGTCATCAGGCGTCACGATGGGAACCAGGGTAAAGCTCCCGCCGCGTTCCAACTGGTAGCTGCTGTAGTTCAGGCTGAAGTCCACGATGGGAACGGAGACCTTCACATCGCAGGTGGCAGTCTTATCCCCTGCCTGGGCGGTGATCACGGTCTTACCACCCCGGACGGCATAGACCACACCGTTTTCGTCCACGGTCGCCACTTCCGGAACCGAACTGGTCCAGGTGACAGTCTTGTCCGTGGCATCGGTGGGCAGCACGGTGGGCGTAAGGCTGGCACTGGCTCCCTTCTCCATCACGATGGAGCTAACGTCCAGCGTAATGGATGTGACCGGAATGGTCTTTTCCTTCACCGTTACGGCGCAGGTGGCCGTTTTGCCGGAAGCGTTCACCGTAATGGTGACCGTTCCCACCTTCAGGGCGCTCAGGAGCCCGTTTCCGCTGATGGTCGCCACCGTGGGGTCGGAACTGCTCCAACTGACGCTCTTGTCGGTTGCATCGGCCGGAAGGACGATGGCCTCCAGCTGGGCTGTCTCCTCTTCTTCCAGGGTAAGCTGATCAGGCTGGATGCTCACGCTCTGGACCGGGACCGTCACCAGAACGCTGCAAGTGGCCTTGCAGGAACCGGCCTGGGCGGTGATGACGGCATTGCCGCTGCCCACTGCCTTCACATTTCCGTTTTCATCCACCGTAACGATCTGCACGTCGGAGCTGCTCCAGACGATGGTAACGGCCGTTACATCCTCCGGCGACAAGATGGCCGTCAGGGTGGCCGTTTCGTCCGGTGCCAGCACCAGCGAATTCTGATTGAGGGCGATACCGGACACCGGCACCGTCACGCTGACCGAACAGCTGGCTTTGCAGTTACCCGCCTGGGCCGTGATCACGGCATCGCCGCCGGCAAGCGCCGACACCCGACCATTCTGGTCCACGGAAACGACGGACGGGTCGGAGCTGCTCCAGGTGACCGTCTTGTCTGTAGCGTCCTTCGGGTTCACCGTAGCTGTCAGCTGGGCATTATCGCCCTTTTCCAGGCTCAGGCTTTCTTTGTCCAGGGTAACGGAAGTCACATCGATAATCCGTTTTCCCACCGTTACCGTACAAGTGCCCGTTTTGCCACCGACGACAGCGGAAATCACCACGCTACCCACACCGGTAGCCGTCACGACGCCAGTCGATGACACCGTTGCCACGCTGGTGAGCGAGGAGGACCAGGCCACCTCTTTGGCAGAGGCGTCGGACGGGGTGATCACCGCCGTAAGCGGGGCGGTATCGCCCACCGTGATGGAAAGGGTGGCGGGATTCACCGAAACCGACTGTACCGGAATCTCTTTTTCCTTACTGCAGGAGAGCAGCAGCGCGGCTCCCAACAACACGAATACAATTCTTTTCATACCGCTTCCCTCCTACTTGACATTGATATACGTGGAAATACGCTCCGTGGGGGTCACCGCCTCAATCTTATAGGTTCCCTTCGCGGTCAGCTGCACGGATCCGGCACCCTGCGAATAGTTACGCGTTTTCCCGGAAGGTTCGGTCACATTCCAAGAGGTATTGGAATAACGGTAATTGCAGTTCTTGAGTTTGAAGACCAGGCTTTCACCTACCATGTACTGCGCATTCGCGTCGATGAACGTTGCCGGCATCAGCGGCCATTCGGCCAGAATGGCAGGACTCTCCTGATGGATAACCTCCAGGATGTCCGCTTCGTCAGGACGCTGGAACACCACCCTCAGCCGGTCGCCGAAGCGGGCCGGGGCGTCCAGTGAGAAGGTGACCGATGTTCTCTTCAGCGAGTTTCCACTGTAAAGGGGGCTGGCGGAGAAATCCTTCAGCACCACCTTCTGCAGGACCTCTCCGTTCTTGTCTTCCACCTGTACCCAGGCCTGGCCGCAGAAAGAAGTGGCCCCGGCATTCCGGAGACCGCTTACCGTAGCCGTCACTTCCGCTCCGGCCTCGGGCGTAGCGTCGCCGGTATCCAGGGAGATACCACCGTCGGATTCATAGACAAGCGTACCCTCGGGATAGTCGATGGTACTGACGGGGTGCAGGTCCAGCAGGCACTCCAGGTCATCGTCGAAGGTGTAGGAATCCACCTTCTGGGAATCGGCATAGTAATAACCGTTGCAGCTGCCGCCCCAACCGAAGTTGAAGTGGAACACGCGGTCGGTGCCATCGTAGGTGGCATACCCGTCCACCACATAGGCGTGACCGGCATCATTGCCCCAGCTGCCGTAGGAATAACCGCAGAACATAAAGGCACGCTGCTTGGCTTCGGCCGTAAGCAGGTCGTTCCACGCCTGCTTGGAATACTTGTTCTTATAGGCAATGTGGGCGTCGGAACTGTAGCCCATATACTTGGCCATCAGGGAAGGGACCTTGTTGCTGTAGGCACCGGTTCCGCCGTAATTGCTGTTATTGTACTCGGCCTTCACCATGACACCGCAATCCAGCACCAGCTGGGCCAGATTGGTCCGCACAGGGTCCTTGGCATTGCGGAACTGGGAGTAGGTCTTGAGCTGGCGCATGGAGGTCCAGTCATATACGGTACCCAGCGCATAACCGTTGACGGTGTAGCTCTTGTAATTCCCTGCCGTATAGGTGTAACTGGGAAGGGAGCCGGTTCCGCTCTGGGGATAGCCGTGATGGACCATCACCATGGCCAGCGCCAGGGGAAGGCAACCGCAGATAGAGCGGCTTCCCTGCCCGGTGACGGTGGGGCACAGGAGGTTGGCCGGATCCGTCTGATCCCACTCGACGGTGAAGAACTCTTCGTGCCGGTCGGTAATCTTGTTGGAGGGAAGGGCGCTCTTGGTGTCCACGTAGGCATCCCACTTGGCACGGACGTCGGCCAATTCCTCCGCCGTCAGCTTGGCGGCAGAAATGGCCCGGCATTCCCGGCGGATGTGGTCCAGCCACCATTTCACGTTATCCGGCATATTGTCCAGCCGGAAATTGTTTTCCAGGGAGAATCCCAGCACGGGACGCACCTGGTCGTCGGCCGCCACGATCACGAAGCCGCCGCCTTCCTGCTCAATGATATAAAAGGCATCGTCCTGAGCGATAATCTTCAATTCCAGGTCCCCGGATTTGGTCTGAGTCATCTCAGGGGCCAGGAGCTTGCTTGCTACGTCCAGGGCTTTCTCCCGGGGAACGGGGCCTGCGTTCAAGAGCAGGGAGCCTGCCAGAAAGGCAAAGAGGAGGGTCGATATCTTCTTCATGGCGCGATTACTTCAAAGGCTGAATAAAGGCAGCGCCGCTACCGTCGCTGGCAGAAAGCCAGGCAGCATCGTCACTGATTTTGATTACACGGAATTTTCCTTCCACGGTGCTGCGTCCACTGTCCTGCATCAGATCCAGGGTAGCATCGTATTCCTGGCCCACAACCAGGGTGGAAGGCGTGGTCATCCCCACGGCAAAACCGGCATTCCAGTCCTGCACACGGACGTAGCGGGTGGATTTGGACTGAGTGGCCGGGGCAGCCAGCTGACTGCTTTCCGCGTTATAGGTGAACTTGGCATCCATCCGGGTGGCGGAGGCGTCCGTCCCGGTGTAGAAACCATAGGCGTCGGCATTCAGGAAAGCGGCCTTGTACTGGGCCTCGTAACCGAAAGGAGGCATGGTCAGGATGGTGGAGCGTTCCACCACGTTGGACTCGGAAGCACGGGCTTCCTTGAACATCACGTTTCCGTCGGTGTCCTCCATCAGGACGGTGAATCCCTTACGGAAAACGCCCGGGGGCAGCATCATATAGAACGTGCGGTCCTTGCTTCCGCTGCACTCCAGCGTAAGGCCGGTGCTGCCGGAGGCATCCAGGGAAAGGGACGGTTCGTCATTCTTGAACGAGACTTCTCCACTGCCGCACAGGGGTTCGGCACCTTTGGTCTGGACCCGGATGCTCCTGAGGTTCTTGCTGCCGGTGTAGGTGAAGGCCACGGCACCCAGCATATTCTGGAAATCCAGGCTGGAGACGGAGAGCCCGGATGCGACCGACAGGGATGCGCCTTCTCCGAAACTGGCCGATGCATAATCCTGCACGTCCGGCAGGCTCACCGACAGGGTGCTGCCGCTGAGGCTCGAGGCGGCATCGGCAGGATAAACGGCGTAGAAGGGAGCGTCTCCGGAGATGGCATTACCCACGAAACGGCCTTTCACCGTTCCGGCAGAGCTTTCTTCCAGGACATATTCCATCCCTTCCGGGTTGCTGGCATTGAACACCTTGATGCGGTCCCCTGCCTTCCAAACCACCTTGCCATTGGCTGCCAGGGCGGTCTTGGAGGCAGTCCCCTGCTCCAGGGTGCCGGTAATGACAATCTGTCCGGCCAGGCGGCCCGTCTGGCCATCGGCCTGACGACGGTCCCGGAGGGCTTGGTCCTCCTCGCGCTGCTGGCAGGAAGCCAACAGGGCCAGAGCGGCCACCGCAAGGATATAAAAACGATTCATTTCTTTCATACGCATTTTTCTAAAAATAGCGGAAGTCTGCAAAAGTAGGAATTTATTCCTAAATAAAAAAATGGCACTTCTGCTAAAAAATCGCTATCTTTGTTAGCACATTGAAACGATTAAGCACTATCCCATATGCATTTGCCTCTTCTCCTTCTACTTACGACGCTACCGTACTGGCAGGATGTGCAGGTTTGCTCCGTCAATGCGGAGACCCGACGCACGGAAGTGATTTACTACGCCCAGCGCGAAGACGCCCTGACCAAGGGTTTCCGCGAAAGCGAGAATTACCTGGACCTGAACGGGCAGTGGGATTTCAAATATTTCGACAACTGGCGGGACATCCCCAGCCAGGATGACGTAGTGCGGCCTGCCGCCGTCAAGTCCCTCGCCTGGGACAAGATCCAGGTGCCCGGGAACTGGGAAGTGCAGGGTTGGGGCATTCCCATCTACACCAACCATCCGTACGATTTCTGCCCCAGGAATCCCCAGCCGCCCCTCCTCCCCGATGCTTTCCCCGCCGCCCTGTATCACCGTAGCTTCACGGTTCCTGCCGGCTGGAAAGGCCGGGATGTGTTCCTGAATCTTTGCGGGGCCAAGAGCGGCACCTACGTATTCGTGAACGGAGAGCAGATCGGCTACTGCGAGGACTCCAAGTCCCTGGCCCGTTTCCGCATCACGGATGCATTGAAGGAAGGAGAGAACGAGATTCTGCTGCAGCTCTTCCGCTACTCCACCGGCTCGTACCTGGAGTGTCAGGATTTCTGGCGCATCAGCGGCCTGGAGCGCGATGTGTATCTGTCCAGCGAAAAGGAGGACCTGGGCTTCGACTTCAATGTGGTATCCACCCTGTCCGAAGACCTCTCCACCGGCATTTTCAAACTGCGGATGCGCTCCGACAAACCGGCCGAAGTCAGTTATGAACTGCTGGACAAGGACGGCAGTACCGTGGCCGATGCCCACTTCGAATTCAGCGGCCGTATGGCTACCGTGAGCGACAGCATTCCCGCCGTGCGCCACTGGACGGCCGAAACGCCCGAACTGTACACCCTGCTGCTGCGCGTGAACGGGGAATACACCCGCTTCCACGTGGGTTTCCGCCGCATCGAGATCAAGACCATCAAAGATGGCGAAAGGGATGTGAAAGCCCTGCTGGTAAACGGACAGCCGGTCAAATTCAAGGGTGTGAACCTCCACGAGCACAATCCCTACACCGGCCATTACCTGAGTCGGGAGAACCTCTTGGAAGACCTGATGCTGATGCGCCGGGCCAACATCAACGCCATCCGCACCTGCCACTATCCCCAGCCGCGGGAATTTTACGAAATGTGCGACTCCCTGGGCTTCTATGTGTATGACGAGACCAATATCGAGAGCCACGGAATGGGCTACAACCTGGACCGCACCCTGGGCAACAATCCGGAGTGGTATGCCAAGCATCTGGACCGCACGCTGAATATGTACCGCCGCACGGCCAACTACCCCTGCGTGACCATCCTGTCCCTGGGCAACGAAGCCGGCAACGGCGTCAACTTCTACAACACCTACAAGGAGCTGAAAGCCCTGGAGGAAAAGGGGCAGAACCGGCCCGTGGCCTATGAGCGGGCCGAATTCGAATGGAATACCGACATGATTGTCCCCCAGTATCCCGGCGCCGAATGGTTCCGGATCATGGGCGAACACTATGCCGACCGGCCCGTCTGTCCGTCTGAATACGCTCACGCCATGGGCAACTCCACCGGTTCCCTGGACCGCCAGTGGGAGGCCATCTATGCCCACACGCACCTGCAGGGCGGCTACATCTGGGACTGGGTGGACCAGGGCCTGTACGACGCCGAACGTGTCTGGACCTACGGCGGAGACTACGGGGAGAACACCCCTTCGGACAACAACTTCCTGTGCAACGGCATCGTAAATCCGGACCGCGAACCGCATCCGGCCTACTACGAAGTCAAGCATGTGTACCAGGATATCACCCTCCGGGCAGTGGATCCGGAACAGGGCCTTTTCGAAATCTTCAACCGCTTCTATTTTAAGGATTTAAGCGAATACCATGTGCGCTGGTGGGTGGAACGGGACGGCAAGCGGCCCTTGTGGTGGCGGGTGCATACCCTGCACTTTGACACGGCGCCCCAGACGGCCGAGACCTTCCAGCTGAAACTCCCCCGCATGAAAAAATCCGGTCAATACCGCCTGTTCTTCGAAGTGGTCACCGGACGGGAAATGCCCCTGCTGGACAAAGGCAGCGTGGTGGCCTTCGACGAGGTGCTCCTGAAGGAAGTCGCCAAAAAGAAAGAGCGGAAGGTCAGCGGCCAGCTGTCGGTCCACGACGGCGGGTCCATGATTACGGTGCAGGGCAGCAAGGTGGAACTGAGCTTCGACAAAGTGGAGGGCCGGATTCAAAGTTGGAAGGTGAACGGCCGCGACCTCATCGACCCGGTGTTCGGCCTGCAACCCAATTTCTGGCGCGCCCCCACTGACAACGACTACGGCAACGGCGAACCGGCCCGTGCCCAGTACTACAAACATCCCACCCGTCCCGCTTCCGTGACGGCTTCCCAGGAAGGGAACCAGGTCGTCATCCGGGTTAGCGGAAAGGGCGTCCGTGCCGCTGAAACCTATACCATCCTGCCCGACGGCACCGTGAAAATTGCTGTGGAGACCGCCCCTGAAAGAACCGCCCGCTGGCGGGTAGAGATTCCCCGCCTGGGCTTCCGTTTCCGCGTAACCGAACCGGCCTTCAGTTACTTCGGCCGGGGCCCCGTGGAGAACTACTGGGACCGCTGCGGCGGCACCTTCAAGTCCATCTGGACTTCCGATGCCGGCGATGAATTCTATCCCTATGTGCGTCCGCAGGAGACCGGTCACCATACCGAGACCTCCTGGCTGCAGCTGAACGGTCTGTGCGTCCTGCAGGGCGAAGAGCCCTTCGAATTCAGCGTCCTGCGACACAGCGTGGAGGATCTGGACAGCGAAGAGGCCACGAACCGTCCTTACCAGTGGAGCTGGTTCAGCCCGGACGAGGAGCATAACCCCGAAATGGCCCGCAACCGTCTGCGTCGCCAGACACACCTGAACGACGTCCCGGAACGGAATTTCACGGAAGTGTGCATCGACTATCGCATGACAGGCGTGGGCGGCTATGACAGCTGGGGCTCCATGCCGGAACCCGACCGTACGCTGTGGCAGGACCAGGCCTATCGCTACGACTTCGTCCTGGTTCCCGGAAAAGTAAAAAAGGCCTGGAAATACAAGTATTGATGAAAAAGGTTGCATTAGCACTGGCCAGCGGCGGACCGCGCGGCTTCGCCTACATCGGCGCCATTGAAGAACTCCAGTCCCGGGGTTATACCGTCAATTCGGTCTCCGGCACCTCGGCCGGAGCCCTGGTGGGCGGCATCTACGCGGCCGGCGGCCTGCAGGCGTTCAAGGAATGGCTCCTGGGACTGGATCCCGTGAAGATCGTCACCCTGATGGACTTCTCCCTGAGCAAGAAGTACCTGGTCAAGGGCGAAAAGGTGATCAAGGAAATCCGGGGCGTAGTGCCTGAGGTGAATATCGAAGACCTGCCCATCCCCTTCACCGCCGTCGCCACGGACCTGTTTACCGGCGAGGAAGTCATCTTCCGGGAGGGGCCCCTTTTCGAAGCCATCCGGGCGTCCATTTCCATCCCCTCCATGTTCAAACCCGTCAAGTGGAAGGGCCGGACGCTGGTCGATGGCGGAATGGTGAACACCTTCCCCCTGAACCGCGTCCAGCGCACCCCCGGCGATATTCTTCAACGTGAACCAGATCGATGCGGCCGAAATCCAGGGCTTCCTGGACAGCCGCGCCGCGCTGGTGGAGGGACGCGACAGCCTGTCTCTGAAGGGGCGCCTGCTCACGGACTTGGAGGAGATGCGGCTGGTGGCCGGCGGAAAGGAGGAAAGGCTGCCCGTAAAGGCCGGGGACAACTACGTCACCATCCTGCAGCGCAGCTTTGGCATTATGAACTGCACCATCGCCCGTATGGGTATCCAGCTCTGTCCGCCGGACATTCTGGTGGATCTTCCCTTCGACTCCTATCACGGCGTTTACGGCTACACGCACGCGGCCGAAATCGTGGAAAGGGGCCGCGCCCTGATGAAAGAGGCCCTGGACCGCTACGAGGGCCGCAACTTATGACTGCATTGCCATGGCTAAGAGTATTACCATCAAAGATATCGCCCGGGAAGCCGGCGTTTCCATCGCCCTGGTGTCATTCGTAATGAACAACCGGGTAGGAGCCGACGGCAAACAGAAGTACCGCGTGAGTCCCACCACCCGTGACAAGATTCTGGAAGTGGCCCGGCAGATGCACTATCAGCCCAGCTCGGCCGCCAGGATGCTGCGCAAGGGGCGCACCCATGTGGTCGGCGTCATTTTGTCGGATCTGAGCAATCTGTTCTACGGCGTCATTGCCAAGGAACTGGAAATGATTCTGTATCAGCATGGTTACACACCGCTTTTCTTCAGTACGGAAGAAGATCCGGAACGGTTCGGGAGGGTGATCCAGCTGGCATCCGAGCGCGATGTGGAGGGCTTCATCGTGGTGCCGGCGGCCGGCAGCGCGAAGTATGTGGAGCAGCTGCAGGCCAGCGAGACGCCTTTCGTGGTCATCGACCGCTATTATCCGCCTCACAGCGTCCCTTCCGTCCTGGTCGATAACGAAGACGCCATGCGCCTGGCGGTGCGGAACCTGCAGGAGCGCGGCGCCCGGAACATCGCCCTGGTCTCTTATGCGATGCGCATCTCCTCGATGACCGACCGCGAGAAGAGTTTCCGGGAGCAGCTGGGCGAACAGGCGCCCATCTATTTTCTGGGCTTTAACAGCGTTGAAGAAGATGCCGAAAAGGCCGTGGACCAGATTCTGGCCCTGCACATCGACGGTGTGGTTACCGCGTCCAACATCCCGGGCGTCGCCATCATCAAGGCCCTGATGCGCCGCGGCATCCGGATCCAGCAGGACATCCTGCTCACCAGTTTCGACTTCTCCAACACCTACAGCCTCTTCAATCCCCCCATCCCCTACATCCAGCAACCCCTCAAACAGATTGCCGCCGAAAGCGCCGCCTACCTGTTCAAATTGATTGCCATGAAGGAGCAGGGCCAGGACTTCCACGCGGTCACGGACCACATCGTCCTGAAAGCTCGGTTGGTATAATTGGGAACTGAAACACTATTTATCACGAAAGGCAGCCGGTTGGCTGCCTTTCGTGATTCCGTCGGGATTCGAACCCGAGACCCACAGCTTAGAAGGCTGTTGCTCTATCCAGCTGAGCTACGGAACCATCCTCATTGGGCTGCAAAGTTAGTGATTTTTCGTGAAATCGCAAGGTACTAGCGGGGGCTCATGGACAGAAGGAGCTGCAGCTGCTGGTTCAGCACCGAAGCGAAGTCCGCCTCCGAGGGCGTGAAGGTATCGGTCAGGATCCCGCCTTCGTAATCCATCGACAGGGATTTGATGCCTTCGGTCACCATCCGCTGCAGGTCCTCCATGCTGGGATAGAGATAGATAAAGTTCTCATCGTCACGTGTTTGCAGCAGGTCGATGGTGCTGTCGTCCCCCAGCACGAAGTGCACGCGGGCATCGGTGGCAAAGGAGTACTTTTGGGAAGCGCCCAGCACAAAAGCCAGGTCGAAATCCTCCTCATTGGTGTTCTTGTAATACAGGTGCGAGAGCAGGAGGTTGTAGTCGAAATGGTCCCCGCGCGCCACCATGGGCTCGGCGTTGGAAAGGATGCTGTTGGCATTGTCGGTATAAGAGGCCAGGGCCGCCGTCAGTTCGACCGTGTGCTGCGATGCCTTCAGGATGGCCTCGCAGTGGCGCCTGAGCAAAGCGGCCAGCTCGTCGTCGGCAAAATGCGCCTGGATGTAATCGTCCGGATTCCAGCCCGTGATGATGTCGATGGATTTGATCCCCTTCACCAGGGCCTCCATATCGGAGGGTTCCACGGCATACTTCAGCCGATTGAGGAAAAGGCCGTTGTCCAGCCGGCGCTTGGTGGCCGAATCCTCCCCTATCTGATCCAGCCGGATCACCTTGCCGCCCGGAAGGGTCAGGGCCATTTTCACCCCCTTGGGAACCACAGTGGCCGTTTTCTGCAGAAAGTTCAGGTACAGCAGGTACACGGTAGAACCATCGGCAAAGCCAGCCAGTTCCACCCGGAGCTGAGCCTCATTGCCCGAAAGGGAAAGACTTTCGTATTCGGTGGAGATATGGGTGATGTTGCGGGAACGGTAATTGGTGCGGATACTTTGGGCCGATGCACTCAGGGCAAGGACCGCAGCCAGGATTGCGAGCAGGGTTTTTTTCATCATTTTTTCGTTACCTCGTGCAAATATACACTTTCTATGCCAAAAAAACCTTATCTTTACGCAAGCTAAACCAACTGATTCTATGTACCAATCCTTAGCCGTCCCTGGCGGGCGATATGTCCTGAGCCTGGACAACCATACGGAAATTGTGGAAGCGCTGAATGCTTTCTGCCGCGAAAAGAACATCCTTGCGGGCCAGATTATAGGCCTTGGCGCCGTCTGCGAAGCCACGTTCCGCTTCCTGGATTCCAACACCATGAAATACGTGGACAAATGCTTCCAGGAGCAAATGGAAATCACCAACCTGACGGGCAACATCTCCCAGAAGGACGGCGCCCCCTACCTGCATATCCACCTCACCTGCAGCCGCCGGGACTATACCTGCGTGGGCGGCCATCTGCTCAAGGCCCGCATCAACGGCGCCTGCGAACTGGTAGTGGAGGATTTCGGCGATGCCCACATCGGCCGCCGTCTGGACGAACAGACCGGTCTGAACATGTATCAGTTCTGAACTGATCCCAAGCAATAGAACACTATGACTTTTACCATGATCATCGAGCTGCTCATCGTACTGGCAGCACTGTATGTGGGTTCGCGTTACGGATCCCTGGCCCTGGGTGCCATCAGCGGCATCGGCCTCGCCATTCTGGTCTTCGGCTTCGGCCTCAAACCGGGTACGCCCCCCACGGACGTCATCTACATCTATATCATTATTGCCGCCGTCACCTGCGCCGGAACCCTGCAGGCCTCTGGCGGTATGGACTGGATGATCCAGATTGCCGAAAGACTGCTCCGGAAACATCCGGGCCACATTACCTTTCTGGGCCCGCTGGTGACCTTCTTCCTCACCGTGCTCGTGGGCACCGGCCACGTGGTGTACACCATCATGCCCATCATCTGCGACATCGCCCTCAAGAAGGGCATCCGCCCGGAGCGTCCCTGTGGCGTGGCTTCCATTGCCTCCCAGGTGGGCATCACCTGCAGCCCCATTGCCGCGGCCGTGGTGGCCTTCTGCCAGATTTCCAACGCCAATGGCTACATGGTCAGCATCCCGCAGGTGCTGCTGGTCACCATTCCCGCCTGCGTCATCGGCCTGATGTGCGCCGCTGCCGCCTCTTACAAACGGGGTAAGGACTTGGACAAAGATCCCGAATTCCTGCGGCGGAAGGCCGATCCTGAAATGTACAAGTACATGTACGGCAATTCGGCTACTACGCTGGACATCGTCATCTCCAAAGAAGCCCGGGCATCGGTATTCGTATTTCTGGGGGCACTGCTGATCATTGTGGCCTTCGCCGTGTGTCAGATGATTGAGGTCAACGGAGTAACCCTGGCCAAGGCCGTCAACCTGCCCAAGATGAACATCTGCATCCAGATCATTATGCTCACGGCCGCAGCCGCCAACATCATGTTCTGCAAGGCTTCTCCCAAGAAGGCTGTCGCCGGCGCCGTCTGGCAGTCCGGCATGGTGGCCGTCGTCGCCATCTACGGCATCGCC
>CACYHZ010000030.1 GCA_902774345.1 uncultured Bacteroidia bacterium
CCAATTTCTACCAATATCGCAGAACTTTGCTTATTTTTGCAGGAAATCATACCCTTTTGCGTGATATGAAGAACATCCTGCACGTCTCAAATCCCAATGTGTACGCCCGCTCCGTGGGGGCCCGGGAGTTACATCCCCTTGTGAGCGTCATCCACTACGACGAGGTGTCGCCGTTCCGTTCCAGCCTGAACAATTACGGCGTATACGGTCTCTTCATACAAAAGAATTTCCCCAAGAATCTCACCTATGGGATGAAAATGTTCGATGCGGCCGACGGTTCCATCATTGCCGTGGAGCCGGGCCAGATCGGCGGTAAGGAAGATAGTGGCGAGGACCTCTACATCAGCGGATGGGTATTGCTGTTCTCTCCGGAACTTCTGCACGGAACGGATCTGGAAACCAGGATGAAGGAGTACCGATACTTCTCCTACTTCGCCACGGAGACTTTGAAAATGGACCCATCCGAATGGGGCCGGATCACCCAGCTCCTCTCGCAGCTCAGGCACGAACTGCAGGAGAACGAAGATTCTCCAGCACTGAGGGCTGTCATCCTGGGATATATCCGCCTTGTCCTGGAATACTGCCAGCGCATCTACCTGCGCCTGCTCTCGAAGGAAGACAAGACCTCATCGGACATCCTCAAACGCTTCCATCGCCTGCTTAGGGAGTATTATCTGGACGGCAAGCAGATGGAACTTGGCATCCCCTCCGTCCAGTACTGCGCCCAGCAGCTGGCCTATTCACCCCGCTACCTGGGCGACGTCATCCACCAGGCAACCGGCGGCACGGCCATCGGCTATGTCCATTCCTTTGTTAGCGAACAGGGCAAGACCCTTTTGATGAATGGCCACAACGTGAACGAAACCGCTCACCTCCTGGGTTTCGAATACCCGCACCACTTCACCCGTCTCTTCAAGAAGGTGACGGGTATTACGCCAACAGAGTTTCTTGGGAAATAATTAAGTCGCCCGAGAAATCCGATTTCAACTGGGAATCCGGATTTACCTCTTTCCTATTTGACTCGGAGCCACCCCGAATTCCTTCTTGAACATACGGGTGAGATTCTGCGGATACTCGAATCCCAGCGCATCGGAGACCTCAGAAACGCAGCGACCGTCCAGCAGCAGGGACTTGGCCTTTTGCATCACAAAATGGCGGATGAACTGCGTAGCACTCTCGCCGGTTTTCACACGGACCAGATCGCCAAAGTAATTGGGAGAAAGGAATAATTCGCCTGCGAGGTAGCGGACGGTAGGAATTCCGGTCTCGAGATGTTTCCTTTCAGCATAATAACGCTCCAGAATGGCATTTATCCTGTAGCTGAACGCTTCTTCAGAACTGCCCTCTCCCTGGAACTGCCGCTCGTAGAGGCGTGCAGCCAACTCGAAAAGGAGCGACAGATACGAAATGACGATGGCCTGCAGATGGCTGTCATCCGGATACTCTGTCAGTTCCTTCCTGATGGCGGCAAAACAGCGTTCCAGACGCGCCCATTCGTCCGGCGTAAGGATAAGCGCCTCATTGCTATAGTAGGAGAAATAGTGGTAGTCTTTAATGCAGCGCTCCAGCGGTGTCCCGGCCAGAAAGTCCGGGTGGAAGAGCAGCACCCAGCCTTTGATATGGATGATTTCTCCGTTATCCGTAACGCCGCCCCGCTGGCCGGGGCCCACACACATCAGGGAACCAGACTCAAACCGATAATTCCCGCTGCCATAGGATATCGTATAGGGGCTTTCCTTCATGAGGAACATGCCGTAAACCCCGTAGTCGCTCAGGGCATGGCGACAACTCTCCAATTCGTCGTAATGGATTACACTCACCTGCGGATGCAGGATGGGTGCGCCCACATGGCGCGCATAATCATTGACAGACTGTACGTGAAGAACCTTTTCCATATAGCAAAAATACAAAAAAAGGAGCAGATTCCGTAAAATGGATATACGAACCCGTAATTCGGTTAAGTCCTCTCCACAATAAAACCACGACCTTTGCATCAGAAACAACAATCATTTTATGAAAGGGTCAAAAATAGCACTTGGAACCTGGGCCTGGGGCACTGGTATGTTCGGCGGAGACACCGTCTTTGGAAGTAACACGGATGAAAGCAACTTGAAACCGGTCTTTGATGCCGCCATGAAAGCCGGTCTCAACCTGTGGGACACGGCGACGGCCTATGGCATGGGCGAATCGGAAAGGATTCTGGGACACCTGGCATCGGCCTATAAGCGTGATGACGTGCTCATTTCTACCAAATTCACCCCTCAGTTGGCCGAAGTCTATGACAACAGCGTGACCAAGATGGCCGAGGCCTCCCTGGAGAGGATGGGGTTGGATTATATCGACATGTATTGGCTCCACAACCCGATGGATGTGGAACGTTGGACTCCGGGGCTGATTCCCCTGCTCCAGTCCGGCAAGGTGCGTAAAGTTGGTGTCTCCAATCACAACATCAATGAGATCCGCCGCGCCAATGAAATCCTGGGCGAAGTCGGCTTCAAGGTTTCGGCCGTACAAAACCACTTCAGCCTGCTCTACCGTTCCTCGGAGAAAGGCGGTGTCCTGGATTATTGCAAAGACAGCGGCATTCAGTTCTGGGCATACATGGTTTTGGAGCAGGGTGCTCTCTCCGGCAAATACAACGTAGAGAATCCTCTCCCGGCAGACAGCGAACGCGGGCAGAAATACAATCCCATCCTGGGAGAGCTGAGTGCTCTGACGGATGCCATGAAGGAAATCGGCGCCAAATATGGGCTGTCTTGCTCACAGGTCGGTATCGCCTGGGCCCTCTCCAAAGGTACTATGCCGATTATCGGCGCTACCAAGGAGCGTCACGTGCTGGAAGCCGCACAGGTAATGGATACTGTCCTCACCCCCGACGAAATCATCCGCCTGGAAGCCCTCGCCGACGCCACAGGCATCGACACCCGCGGCGACTGGGAACATACCATGGAATAAGATGAAACAGTTCAGACATACCCTATCTCTCTTCGCTTCCTTGCTTGCGGTCGTCACGGCCTGCGGACAGAACAACAACAAGAATACCGAAGACGATATGAAAACACTAGTAGCCTATTTTTCCGCCACCGGCACGACTGAAGCCGTGGCGAAGGACCTTGCCGCCGTCACCGGCGGAACGCTCTACGAAATCAAACCAGAAGTCAAATATACTGCGGAGGATCTGGACTGGACCGTAAAGACCTCGCGCAGCAGTGTGGAAATGCAAGACCGCAATTCTCGCCCCGCTATCATGAAGGACCTGAAGGATGCTGACAGTTATGATTTGATTTACATCGGTTTCCCGGTTTGGTGGTATACCGCTCCTACCATCATCAATTCTTTTATCGAGACCTATGGTTTCAAAGGTAAGACCGTCATTTTCTTCGCAACTTCCGGTGGTAGCAGCATCGACAAGGCCAATGCCGAATTCAAGGCACAGTATCCTGAGATAAACTGGAAGGCTGGAAAGACCCTGAATCGGGCTTCTAAATCTGACATCAAGGCTTGGGTGGACAGTTTAAAATGAATGCCATGACAACACGTTTGTATTGCATTGTCATCCTGTTTCTGTCCATTATCTTCAGCAATCCCTGTCATGCTCAGCAGACTATCAATATCCGCTACTCCGGCGAAAATGGTTCTGCCCGGGAATATGTCAGGGAAATGGAAGATAGCGGAATTGCCGACCGTATCAGGGCTGTGGAAGGTTGCCTCCGATATGACTACTTTTTCCCGGCTGATGATCCGGAGGGACTGCTTCTCATTGATGAATGGACAGACCAAGCCGCCCTGGACCGTTACCACGCCTCTCCTATGATGCAGGAAGCGGCCGCCCTTCGTGAAAAATACAAGCTGGGCGGACGCCAGATACGTCGATATCAGGCGATGACCGAACCTGTCTCGCATGCAGTACAACCCAGGACAATAAACAATGAAAACAATATGAATCAAGCACTTTCACCCCGTCGGCAGGGTCTTGCCGTCATTGCTGCGCTGGAAGCCAAGGGCGACCAGGCCGCTCTTGAAAAGGCAGCGGCTGAGGCACTTGATAACGGTCTTACTGTGAGCGAAGCCAAAGAAGCGCTTTCACAGCTTTATGCCTATACCGGATTCCCGCGTTCGCTCAATGCACTGGGAACGCTGCAGAAATTGCTGCAACAGCGACAGGCGGCAGGAATTTCAGATAATCCCGGCAAGGAAGCAGATCCGCTTCCTGCCGATTACGATGCATTGAAACAAGGTACAGCCGTACAAACGAAACTTTCGGGGCAACCTTTCAACTACAGTTTTGTCCCTGCCACCGACTATTATCTGAAGGCTCATCTTTTTGGAGATATCTTCGCCCGCAACAACCTCAGTTATGCCGACCGGGAGATTGTCACGGTGAGTGCCATCTCCGCCCTTCCCGGATGTGAGCCGCAGCTTTTCGCCCACGTCTCCGGCGCCCGGAATATGGGTGTAAGCGACGAAGAACTGCGTACCCTGCCCGCCCTGTTGGAAGCAAAAGTGGGACTGGCGGAGGCTGAGAGGCTCCGGGGCGCTCTGGACGCCGTACTCGGAGATGCCCATACCCTGGTCCAGACTGTCGATTTCTCCGTCTGGCCCCAGGGGGAACCCAATGCGGCTTATGCTCAGTACTTTACTGGCAACAGCTATCTGGCGCCAATGGATGGCGGCGTAGCAAACGTAACTTTTGAACCCGCTTGCCGAAACAACTGGCATATCCACCACAGACAGGTCCAGGTCCTGATTTGCGTAGCCGGCCGCGGCTGGTATCAGGAATGGGGTAAACCGGCCGTGCAACTCATTCCCGGCACTATCATTGAGATTCCCGAAGGAGCCAAACACTGGCACGGTGCGGCAGCCGACAGTTGGATGCAGCACCTGACCTTCCATAAAGACGTTCAGGATGGCGCCTCCAACGAATGGCTGGAACCTGTGAGCGAGGAGCAATATCAGAGAGTTCGGTGATCACACGGACATAATTCGGCCCCGACAATCTTATGACATACCAGCCTTAGGCGTAGCGCAAGGCTGAGGGGAAAACCCACTGTGTCGATGTGGGAATCTAGTCCAAGTCCGCATCCATGCGGCTTCGGCAGAAAGCCAGGAAGCGGGGATCCTCATTGGGATGGAAATAGTATGTGCGCACGACGTCCAGGGCGGCATAGGGGCGCAGTTTCTGCTCCAGGGCCGATATGTCGGACTGTCTCGTATAGGCTTTGGCAAACTCCTTCCAGAAGCAAATCATCTGCTCCCGGTTCATATGGGTTAAATCCTGTACCGTAGGAATGACGCTGTCTTCCATCATCATTTTATACAGATGAGCCAGGTCGATGACCGGATCTCCCACGCTGAGCCATCCCAGATCTATCCAGTAAGGCTTGTGCCCGGCCAGGATCAGGTTCCCGGGTTGGAAATCGCCGTGTACGGCGGTATCTGTATCCGCCATTTCATCTACCAGGGAGTTCAGGCGGCTTCTCTGAACTGGGGTTACAAACGGCGCAAAGGCTACAGCTTCCCGCAGAAGGGATTTCAGGGAAGGTACATGGCGGCTCACAGAAAGGGGATGCGCGTGAAGATCATGGCCATATCGGGCCATCATGGCTGCATACTCGGGGATGCACTCCGGAGCATCGGCACAAAGGCGGGAGAAGGATTTCTTGCCGTCGATCCTTTCCGAAAGATAGCCGTGATCCGGGCCGTTCCGAACGATTTCATATACCCGGGGTGTAGGCAAACCGGCCTCCAACGCTGCCTGCGAGGCATAGAATTCCTGTTCTACCTTCTCGGCCGATGAGAGGGTCCCATGCACCAGTTTGAGCAACTTCCCCGGATGGGCCTCCGAGATGAAAGCCTGCCCGTTATATCCTTCGCCCACCTGGGTCCAGACCGAAAGGTCGATTTGTCGATACGATTGCATATACAAATATAGTCAAAGATAGTAATATTTGCTATCTTTGCCCCGATGAAATCGTTGAAACGGAGCATATCAGCCAGTTTCCTGCTGTCAATCGTCTTGTCGATGGTATTTTGGGCGCCGTTTCATCATCACGACGAGCCGCTACTGCAGGAGCTCTCCTGCGATGACTGCGTCCATCACCAGCCGCATCCAGGGCACCTCTCGGAGAACTCAGGTACCCATGAATGCTTGATCTGTCAGTTACTGGCGCAGGGGTATGTCCCGGCTGCCGGCCTCGCTGTGAACCTGTTCTCTTCGGACTGCGTCACCCTGGCAGACGCCTTCTGCGGTGATGTCGTCCTTTGTTTCACCCCGCAATCCTCCCCCAGAGCACCGCCCGTTTCGTTCTGTTCTTAATCAATTATTTTTTAATTCCTTAAACAAAACAGAATGAGAAAGACAATCCTTGTATTGTCGCTGCTGTCCGTATGGGGGGCAGCGACCGCTCAGGAGAGCACTCCTGACTCCACAGATGTATTCTACAAACATCTGCAGCTGAACGAAGTCGTGGTTACCGGCCTTGCCGGAGACAGCAAAATGAAAGAAATGCCCGCGCCGGTGTCGGTCATTCGTCCGGCCGATCTGGCGGCACGCGCAGGAGGCAATATCATCAACGCCATTGCGGCCGAACCGGGCCTCAGCGAGATCACCACCGGCGGCGGCATCTCCAAGCCGGTGATCCGCGGGATGGGTTACAACCGCGTTGTGGTGGTTAACGACGGCATCCGGCAGGAAGGCCAGCAGTGGGGCGACGAACACGGTATCGAGATAGACGGCGCCGGTGTCCACAGCGTGGAAATCCTGAAAGGTCCGGCTTCGCTGATGTACGGTTCCGATGCGCTGGCGGGTATCCTTATCTTCCATCCGGAGCCCGTTCGTGCTCCAGGGGCGTTCGGGGGCAGCCTGTCTTCCGAGTACCAGACCAACAGCGGGCTCATCGGTTATTCCCTGGCAGCTGACGGAAACATCAGGGGATGGCTCGTGGGCGGCCGTTTCTCGGACAAGTATGCCCATGCCTATCAGAACGCCTTAAATGGGAAAGTAGCCAACTCCGGCTACCGCGAGCGTGCCGCCTCCGCATTGTTGGGCCGCAACGGCAGTTGGGGCTATTCCCGCCTGCGTTTCAGTTATTTCCATCTGACACCGGGCATGATTGAGGGCGAAGGAGACAACTTCGGTTATACCCCTGCACTCCCCTTCCAGCACGTGCGCCACTATAAGCTCGTATCCGACAACACCATCCACTTGGGCCCCGGCAACCTGAAAATCATCCTGGGCTGGCAGCAGAATCGCCGGCAGGAGTTTGAGGAAAGTGCCGATGAGCCCGGCCTGGACTTCCGCTTGAACAGCATCCATTATGACCTGCGCTATCAGGCCAGCTTCGGCAAGGGCTGGAAAACGGCCTTTGGCCTGGCTGGAATGGGGCAAAAGAGCGAGAACCTGGGCGAAGAATACCTGATACCAGCATACGGTCTCTTTGATGCGGGCCTCTTCGCAACGGCCACCAAATCCCTGGGCGAATGGACCCTCTCGGGAGGATTGAGGGCCGATATCCGCTGGCTCCACAGCGAAGCCCTGCCCGGGCGTTTCGAGGACTTCAGCCGCCGTTTTCCGGGCATCAGTGCCAGCCTGGGAGCCGTGCGCCCGCTGGGAAAGCATTTTACCGTCAGGGCCAATGTGGCGCGGGGTTTCCGCGCCCCCAACCTGGCCGAACTGGGCTCCAACGGGGAGCATGAAGGCACCTTCCGCTATGAACTGGGGAACAAGGACTTAAAGCCTGAATACAGCCTGCAGGGAGACCTGGGACTGGATTTCACATCCCGGTATGTCTCCGTGCAATCGGCGGTCTTTATCAGCCGGATAGACAACTACATCTTTGCTGCCCGTAACGGCGAACTATCCGACGAAGGCCTGCCGGTCTATGCTTTCCGCTGCGGCCTGGCGCACCTGGGCGGCGGCGAAATCGGCATCGACATTCATCCCATTCACCAGCTGCACCTGAGCAGCGCCTTTTCCTGCGTCTATGCCCGTGAGCAGAATGGCGATGACCTGCCGCTGATTCCGGCACCCCGTCTGTATTCGGAAATCAAATGGGAAATTACCCACGACGGCCAGTTGTTCAATAATGCTTTTGTAGCCCTGAACCTGGACTGGAACATGGCGCAAAACCATTTCTATGCAGCAGGTGGCACGGAAACGGCAACGCCCGCCTACCTGCTGCTGGGCGCAAGTGCCGGAACCGATATCATAATCAAGGGTAAGACCCGTTTCTCCCTGTATGTGATTGGTTCCAACCTCACCGACCAGGCCTATATGCCGCATTTGAGCCGCCTGAAATACATCGGCATTGCCAATATGGGACGAAATGTGAGCTTTAAACTGGTGGTTCCCTTCTAGGCCGGACCGCGTCTATCCCAGCACGACATCGAGCACCATCATCAGCGCGAAACCAAGGGCAAAGCCGATGGTGCCGATGTTGGAGTGCTTGCCCTGGGAATAATCCGGGACCAGTTCTTCGACCACGACATACAGCATGGCGCCGGCCGCAAAGGCCAGCATGTAGGGCATGATCCCGAGGATGGAAGTGGCCAACAGGAGCACCAGTGCGCCACCGATGGGCTCTACGATTCCGCTCAACGCCCCAATGCCGAACGCTTTCCAGCGGGAATTGCCTTCGGCCCGTAGCGGCATGGAAATAATGGCCCCTTCCGGGACGTTCTGGATGGCAATACCCAGCGAGAGGGCCAGGGCTCCGGCCATGTTAAAATCCGCCGTCAGCGCGCCCGCAATGGCCACACCCACGGCCATTCCCTCCGGGAAATTGTGGATGGTAACGGCCAGGGCCAGTTTGGCTGTACGCGACAGGCTGCTCCTCGGGCCTTCGGTCTCTCCGTTTGCGTGCAGGTGCGGGGTGATGTAGTCAATCAGCAGCAGGAAAGCGAATCCGCCCAGCAGGCCGATGGTCGGCGGGACAATCGCAGCCGTACCCTCCCCCATGTCGATGGCCGGGATAATGAGCGACCACACCGAAGCGGCCACCATCACGCCGGAAGCGAAACCCAAGAGCACTTTCTGGAGCACTTCCGGCATGTCCCGCTTCATAAAAAATACAAAGGCCGATCCTAGGGCGGTACCCAGGAACGGAATCATCAATGCAGTGAATACCGGGCTCATATCGTATTATTTCACCTTCGAAAAGCGGTGCTCAAAGGAGTACTGGCCGGCCTGGGAGACCCAGCTCCAGCCCAGATAGGTCTGCATCAGGTCCACGTTGTAAAGGTCCCCATACGGGGATTCCACCTGGCTGTTGATGCCCAGGGACAGGACCACATAGTTGCCCGAGAAACGGCCGAAATAATTGGCTCCGGGATGGCTGTTCTGGAAAGTGGGGTCGGCGGGGATCCAGCCGTAGCCCGGGATATAGAAATCGGCCCGGACATGGTATTCGGACTTGCCGGGATCAATCATCACCAGGTGCCGGGCAGGGATGCCCTTCGCCCGGAGCAGCGAAATAAACACCGAGGAGAAGTTGCCGCAGTCCCCTTTCTTGGTGCGCATCAGTTCGGTAATGGTGTGCAGGCCCGTGTTGGCGTTACCGTAAGTAATGGACTGGGCCGTCCAGTCAAAACAACGCCGGGCATAGTCCATCACCTTTCCGCCGGCTTCCGTCCACAGTGTGTTGGCCAGGGCGGCGATGTCCTTGTTGGAGGGCGATACCAAGTCGCCTTCCTCGTCGCCCAGATACAGCTGATACGGCTCCAGGGAAGTGTCCGCTACCGGGATATCGTCGATGAGCTCGGTGTTCACCGTGACCGAGTTGATTTTGACGTCAAAGGTATAGGAAATGACTGCCTCCCCGGAGGCCGGGAAATTTCCATCGTTGAGATCCTGGACCAGATATTGGTTCCCGTTGTCCGGACACGCGTGGAGGGTGCCCTCGCTCGTGAGGTTGGAGATTTCCTGATAGGGGTTACTCTGAGGGGCGGGCAATATGGAATATATTCTCGTGAACTTCGTCCCGGAATATTTGACTATCACGGAATTAATGACTTTACTGGAAGCAGTGCTATAGCTTGAATAAACATCGGTGCGCTGCTTGACGGTAAAGCTGTTGTCCCCCGTTCCGGGATTGACGACGATGGTTCCGCTCCGGTTTGCCTTGGTGGTATTCTGGCTGCTGGTGATGGTGATGCGGGTCTCCCCTGCGCCGCCCGAAGAGGGCGATACGCTGAGCCACGATGCAGCGTCCCCGGACAGGGAAAGGGTCCAGTCGCCATCCGTTGTGAGCAGCACTTCCTCGCTGCCGCCGGCGCCGTTGATGACGCGGTTGTCGCTGGATGCGAAACTCCCCCACTGTGCGTTGATGCCCCTCAGCACCGTGACGTCGCAATGGGCCTGAACGCTGCCGCTACTGGCCGTAATGCGGGCCGAACCCAGGGAAAGGGCCGATACCTTGCCGCCTTCCACTTTGGCGACGGCCGGATCGGAACTGCTCCAGTTCAGGCTTTTGTCGGTGGCATCGGCCGGAAGGACGGTGGCAGTCAGGAATGCCTCGGCTCCCTGGGCCAGGGTCAGGCTGCTCTGGTCCAGGCGGATTTCGCTTACCGGTACGGTGGCGGGAACGTCCGGATCCGGGGAGGGGTCCTTCTGGCAGGAAACGGCCAGCGCCAGGGCGCCGGAAACGAGGAGGAAGCATGCTATCTTTTTCATCATTTTCAAATAGATATGCGTAAAGTTAAGGACTATTTGCGAGAATTCAAATCTCGCCTTGCAGAAGTCCGGAGAAAATACTATTTTTGTAACCCGTATTCAACAAAGTATCTGTCTTATGAAATACGGGTTCGACAACGAAAAATACCTGAAAATCCAATCCGAACACATTAAGGAGCGCATTGCTGCGTTTGGGGACAAACTGTACATGGAATTCGGCGGGAAGCTTTTTGACGACTACCATGCCAGCCGTGTCCTCCCCGGTTTCCAACCGGACAGTAAGCTCCAGATGCTGATGCAGTTGAAGGACGATGTGGAGATAGTCATCGTGATCAGTGCGGTGGATATCGAAAAGAACAAGATCCGCAACGACCTGGGCATCACCTACGACGAGGACGTCCTTCGTCTGCGGGACGAATTCCTGGCCCGGGACCTGAGCGTAAACAGCGTGGTCATCACCCACTATAACGGCCAGTCCAGCGCCGACGCATACCGTAAACGCCTGGAAAAGAACGACATCAAAGTCTATTACCACCATACCATCGAGGGATACCCCCATAACGTGGCCCTCATCGACTCGGATGAAGGCTTCGGCAAGAACGATTATGTGGAGACCACCAAACCGCTGGTGGTGGTGACGGCGCCGGGACCCGGCAGTGGCAAGATGGCCGTGTGCCTGAGCCAGTTGTATCAGGAGAACCGGCGGGGCATCAAGGCGGGATATGCCAAGTTCGAGACTTTCCCGGTCTGGAACATGCCCCTCACCCACCCCGTAAACGTGGCCTACGAGGCCGCTACGGCCGATCTGGAAGATGTAAACATGATCGACCCCTTCCACCTGGACGCCTATGGCGAAACGGCCGTGAATTACAACCGCGACGTGGAGATTTTCCCGGTGATGAACGCCCTGTTCGAGGATATCTACGGCGAAGCCCCGTATAAATCGCCCACCGATATGGGCGTGAATATGATCGGCTACTGCATCAGCGACGACGACGTGTGCCGCGAGGCGTCCCTCCAGGAGATCATCCGCCGCTATTACACCTCCCTGTGCAAGTTTGCGGAAGGCAAGTGCACGGAAAACGAGGTGAACAAGATTTCCCTGCTGATGAAGCGCGCCCGCATCACCACGGCCGACCGTCGCACCACCGTCGCCGCCAAGGAGCGTCTGGATGCCTCCGGCGTGGCGGCAGCGGCCATCGAACTGGAAGACGGGACCATCCTTACGGGTGAGACCAGTCCCCTGCTGGGCCCCTGCTCGGCCCTGCTGCTCAATGCCTTGAAGCACCTTGCCGGTATCGCCCATAACGTGAAGCTGATTCCCCAGACCATGATTGCGCCCATCCAGAAAACCAAGGTGACCTACCTGCACGGGCACAATCCCCGTCTGCATACGGACGAAGTACTGGTGGCCATCTCGATGATGAGCCTGATTGACGAAAACTGCAAACTGGCCCTGGACCAGCTGCCCAGGCTGGCCGGTTCCCAGGTGCATTCCACCGTGATGCTGAGCGAGGTGGACCGTAAGACTTTCAACAAGTTAGGCATCGGCTTGACCTGTGATCCCGTGAAAAAAATCAAAAAACGTCCTTAATATGAAAAAGACCCTTCTGAGCGCTTTCGCCCTCCTGGCGGGCCTCTCCCTTTTCGCCCAAAAGCCGGCCGGCGATCCCAAGGGCGGCATTTCGGCGGACATGCTCCGTCAAATCAGCGCCGCCTACCAGGACTCCCCTGTGGACAAGGCCCTGCGTAATGCCCTGAATGCGGCGCCCCTTTCGACCCTGGCCACCTCCACCGGCCGGATCAGCATGATTGACACGCATTTCAGCGACGAGGTCAAGACCAAGGGCCGCACGGACCAGCATTCCTCCGGCCGCTGCTGGCTGTTTACCGGCCTGAATGTCCTCAGGGCCAAGATGATCGAAGAGCACAATCTGGGCGCTTTCACCTTCTCCCAGAACTACCTGTTCTTCTATGACCAGCTGGAAAAGGCCAACCTCTTCCTGCAGGGCATCATCGACACGCGTGACCTGCCGATGGATGACCGCAAAGTGGACTGGCTCTTTGCCAATCCGCTGAGCGACGGCGGACAGTTCACCGGCGTTTCCAACCTGGTGATGAAATACGGCGTGGTGCCAGCCGACGTGATGCCGGAGACCTATTCGGCCAATAACACTTCGGCCATGAGCTCCCAGCTGAAGACCAAACTCCGCGAGGACGGCCTTCGCCTGCGGGCGGCCAAGCCCAAGGAACTGGCGGCGATGAAGCAGCAGATGCTCTCCGAAGTGTACCGCATCCTGGCCCTCTGCCTGGGCGTGCCCCCGACCGAATTCACCTGGGCCCGCTACGACGCCAAGGGCGAATTCGTGAGCGAAAAAACCTATACGCCCCAGTCCTTCTATCAGGAATTCATCGGTAAGGACCTGGAAAACAATTACATCATGGTGATGAACAATCCGGCGCTGCCCTATGGCAAAGTGTACGAGATTGACTACGACCGGCATGTGTACGACGGCCAGAACTGGGTGTACGTGAATCTTCCCATCGAGAAGATCAAGGAGATGGCCATCGCCTCCATCAAGGACAATACCGCCCTGTATTTCTCCTGCGACGTGGGGAAATTCCTGGACCGCAAGCGCGGGGTGGCGGACCTTGCCAATTTCGACTATGAATCCCTTCTGGGCGTGACCTTCGGCATGGACAAGAAGGAACGCATCCTGACCCATGCCAGCGGTTCCACCCACGCCATGACGCTGATTGCCGTGGATCTGAAGGACGGCGTGCCGGTGAAATGGATGGTGGAAAACAGCTGGGGAACCGGCAGCGGCTACCGTGGCAACATCATCATGACCGATGAGTGGTTCAACGAGTACATGTTCCGCCTGGTGGTGGAGAAGGCCTATGTGCCGGCCGATGTGCTGGCTCTGATGGACCAGAAGCCCACGATGTTGCCGGCTTGGGATCCGATGTTCGCCCCCGAGGAATAGGTGTTGGGGCTAATGCTTAGGGCAGATTATTCTAGAGTAATAATCTGCCTTTTTTTGTAGTCGTACACCAGCAGCTTCTTGCTGCGCATGTATTGGTCCCGGTTGCAGCCGATGCGGTCGATGAACAGGACGCCCCGGCTGGGATTCACGGTGACCAGGTTGAACGCATCCTGGCTCCGGGTGCCTTTAGTGCGGTCCTCCTGCATGTAATCGTCCACTTCGCCGGCCTTGTCCACGATGATTTGCAGCTGGCGTTCGTGGCCGCGCACAAGGCCCACATAATCCAGGTGGGTATGGCCGCTGAGCCAGCAGGCGAACTGTCCCCCTTCGTCCAGGAAGTGGTCAACGGCGCCGTAGGCTTCGTCCGGCATCCGCTCCATCTGCATATCGCCCTCGGGGGCGGCTTCTGCATCTATATCCAGGTCCAGGTCCGTAAAGCCGCATTCAATGGGGACGACGCCGTTCTGGGGCGGATAATGCTGCGCCGCCACAACCGTCAGGCGCTTTTGGGCTGCATCGGAGAGCAGGGCCTGGAACCATTCGTGCTGCACGGGCAAATAGTGGATGCAGTCCAGCACGATGAGCCGGATCCCGGACTGCGGATAGTCTTTATAATAATAACATGCCTGGAAATGGGGCGAAGTTTCGTCGTACAGCCCATCAGGAGACTGGACCTTCCAGTGGCCGATAAACGGGCCGATAAAGCGGCGGAAAACATCGGCCTGCGAGGCATCGTAGGGACGGCCCGTCTGCGACCACAGCAAGTGGCCCTTCCAGCAGTCGTGGTTGCCGACGATGTTCATCAGGTATTCGGCGCCCTCCACGTTGTACCAGGGGTTCAGATCGTCGTAGTAGCAGTACACGGCGTCTCCCATGTGGATGGCGGCATCCACGTAGCCGGAATAGGCATTGCGGAAGGTTACGATGCGCTCCAGGTTCTCGACGCTCCCGTGCAGGTCCGAGAACTGCAGGAGTGTCCACGAGGCCGGCGCCTTCTCCGCTGCCCCCCACTCCACCGCCGCTTTCCGCGCGGTCCTGAGGCGCGGCAGCACCTCATCGGAAGGGTTCAGGTCAATGATCCCCTGGGCGCCGAGCCCGAAGGATACCAGCATAGAGAGCAACAGAAGGATGCTTTTTCTCATAGGTTATCAGTTTCGTTAACACAAATATAAGAAAAAACTCCGGGAAATGTTTGCATTATCGCAAAAAACACCTATCTTTGCATTCCCAAACGATGGTGCTGTAGCTCAGATGGTAGAGCAATGGACTGAAAATCCATGTGTCGGCAGTTCGATTCTTCCCAGCACCACTGAAATCGGCCTTCTACATACGTAGAAGGCCGATTGCTATTTAAATGTGGCTCGTTTGTGGCTCGTTTATTCGCTACCTTTGATATGCCGACCTGCAAACCTAAAACCTTGTCCTATGATAATCCTTATCGACAACGGACACGGCCAAGAAACTGCAGGAAAGCGTTCCCCTGACGGCCGTGTGAACGCAGAACTCTAGCAGCGGGGCTACTTCTCTTCCCTGCTGGTCCCAGAATCCGAAGACATTTCTCTCGCCGAGCGCTGCAGCAGAGTCAACCGCGTTTGCTCCGAGTTGGGCCGCCGGAACGTCTGTCTCATTTCCATCCACGTGAATGCCGTCGGCCGGGGCAACAAATGGTACAACGCCACGGGCTGGTGCTGCTACACAAGGGAATTTACTTCATTGGATTCTTCTCCACTGGCACTTGGATGATGGTGAGCCATTTGGCCGGGTCCTCTTGATTCCAGATGCCGTCGATGTAAACGGCGCGCGGTGCATCGGCAATCTTGTAGCCCTCTTTCTCCAGATAGGCAAAGAGTTCGACGTAATT
>CACYHZ010000031.1 GCA_902774345.1 uncultured Bacteroidia bacterium
TGGACTTCTTTCTCTTTTGCACAGGCAATAAGAAGAAGGGAGAAAAGGAAGATAGAAAACTTTTTATTCATCGCCATGTCCTCCTTTATTCCCAGTTATTATTATCATCCACCAGTTCGTACACCTCGCACGTCTGGGCAAACTCCCCGCCGTTTTCCACGTCAATGGTCGAGAGGGTGTACAAGTGCCCCCGCTGGAAAGTAACCGAATCCGTGTAGAATGGAGAACGTTCCGGGACGGTGCAGGTAAGGGCGTACGTTCCCACGGGCACCGGGACGGTAAACTCCACGTCCTGGGTGTCGGAGAGCGAGAGCGAAAGGGCCACTGTGGCGCTGCCCGTCTGGGCGCTGATTACGCGGTCTCCGCCTGATGGGGTCACCGTAAATCCGCCGCTGAGGGAAACAGAGGAGGAGCTGAGCACAATTTGAACATTCCCGGCCGGAACGTTCAAGACCTTCACCTTTAACAAGGCGCCCAAATGCTTGAAATTAAGAATGTTGCTACCATCATTGACGGCCGCGAACATCGGCATCCCCTTCCCGCCGGACAGTTCCGCCAGGGTGTAAGAGGTAGGCAGAGAGACCGCCTCCGTACCTGTTGCAATGGAAGCAGGGTAATAAGCCGCAGCCGTAAAATGGGCGTTGGCCGGGGCCTGGGCGGTGAAGCGGCCGCTACCGGTCTGCGTTGCAAACGTAACAAAAGCGCCGGCGGTACCGTTCCATACGGCTATTTCATCTCCCGGGGCCCAGGAAAAGGTACCGCTCCCGCTAAGCGAGGCCTTTGTCTGTGGCGCTTCAAAGGTCCATTCCACCATCGGCTCGTCCGATGATTTCTCACAAGAGGCGAAGGCGAAGGAAAGCCCCAGAATGGTTATCAAAATCCTTTTCATTCCCAGTCTTCGTCTATTGCGTACATATTCTCTCCCTGGGCCGGGTGGGTGGTGGAGCTTTCCATCATAGCCCCCTCCATCGTAACGGGGAAAACTTCCGTCACAGGAGCCGTATATTCTTGTCTCTTCACGCTCATCTTATTCCCAATTATCCGGGGTCATATCCTCAATGTCACTTCCAAAAGAGGTCTCTCCATCGTCGGTGGGGGCGGAGTAGCCGTCCTTGATGCAGCGGACTGCAAGGCCATACGACCGTGCTCCGTTGGTCATTCCCTGCGAAGGCGAGGACGTCATATACAATCTGGAAATCCGACGATGGGACTTCGTGGTGGTTTCATAAGGCGTCGCACTGGGGAGGAAGATGCGGGACGCCTCCTTTCCTCCGGGCCACCAGTCTGCATAGATGGCTACATACCGGTACGAAGTGTAAGGGAAGAACAGTTTCCCATCGACGGTCCGTCCCCCTTCGCTGCTGACGACATGGGCCTTGGCCAAATTGAGCAGGGCCGCCAAATCGGCATAAACGGGCACGTGGTAGCCTACAGGGCAAGGGTCGAACATCGTCTTGCAGGCCTCCACCTTCACCTGGCCGTCGCCGGTGATATTCTTGTTCCACCAGTCATAGACCTTCACGTCGTCTTCATAGGTGCTCCAGTCTTCGGGGAACCGTCCGTAGCCGAAGCGTGGGACACGAACGGAGCCAGTTCCGTGGTCGTAGTCTTGGTGGTAAACTTCTGCAGGAAAGGATCCTTGCGTCCCCACTGGTAGTAATAGCCGTTATAGCCTTCGCCGTTGAAGCCTATCTGGTGGGCGCCCAGGTTCATATTGAGCCACACAGTGCCGTCGGACAGGGCCACGTCGGCCAGTTCGGCGTTGGCCCAGATATGCCAGGACCACAGTGTCTCCCCATTCTCGTCCAGGGCCGAAAGCAGGACGGTACCGGAAGGCAGGACGCCGTCCACCGTCTTGAAGTAGATATAATCGTCAATCAGGGCGAAGCCGCCGTCGATGAAGGCAGCGCCGTCGCTGTAATAGACTTTCAGGCCGGCAATGCCGGGAGTTTCGGCAGGAAGGCCGCAGGAGGTGGTGACACCGTTACCCTTGACATTCGCGCGGAATTTATAGGAACCGCTCTGGGTAAGGGCGTAGCAGTTGGCCGTTTCCTCGGCCGAAAGGTCGGTATAGCGGTCTTCCAGCGTCAGGTCCAAAGTCTGGTAGGCCGAACGGTTCACGCTTAGGACGCCGTCGATGTCGTAGGAATAACTGAGGCCGTTGCTAAGGGTGACCACGGCGTGGAGCCCCGAATAATCGCCGGGGGCTACCACCACGTAGATGGGCTCGCCCATCGGGGCGCCCTGGCCCGGGCAAGTCACCGTTACCCGCTTTTCGCCGTAACCACAATCGACGAAAGGCTCGGTCCCTTCGGTATAGTTCACCTGGATGGGGCCGGAAAGGGCCTCGTTCGCCGTCAGGGTCACGGAGCCGATGCTAAGGCCGTCCACGAAGGACGAGCGCACCCGCACGGCGATGAGCGACGCCGCGTTGCGGAACGCGAAGTGGCGCTGGGCGTCGCAGATGGCCACCATCGGGAAGGTCTGGGTGGCAAAGCCGCCCCTGACATAGGTCTGCGCGGACGGGATGAAGGACTGGAAAACGCCGGAAGCATACTGGGCGTTCTCCTCCGGATAGACGGCGTAGAAATGCGAGCCCTCGAACACCTCTTCCTCGGCATACAGGGCCGCGTAGGTGGAACCGCCTTCTTCGACATACATCGTCATGGATTCGCTTCCGTTCGATACCAGGATGGGGTCGTCGGTCATCCACGTAATCAGGCCGGTAGTCATATCCACCGCCGTCTTCGTGCCGGCACCCGGCAGGGTGGCCACAAAGCCGGTGGAGATATGGACGGGCTCAAGCTTCGGCTCGGTGCCGGAACCTGCTTCCTGGTCCCGCTCACAGGAGAGGACCAGGGACAGGGCCATCATCGTATATAGCAAGTTTCTCTGTTTCATACGCTTAATTGTATCTGACGGCGATGTAGGAAATGGCGCTGGGGTGCTTGTCCGTCTCGGCCGCATTCATGTGGGCATCGGCATAGTCCACGCCGCTGCTGCAGATGTCGTTTCGCGGCGACAGACGGATATAGACGTTCTCCTTGCCCAGCATCTCCAGCGGCAGGGCGAAATTGATCTGCTTATACCCCACCACAGAGTGATACAGGGCCGTTGACCAGACGGAGATGTCCGGGACGGTATATTCGGCAATCTCCTGCCACAGATAATCGGCCTGGTCATCGGTCGTGGACCATTCCACCTTCCAGTAGCGGGGCGTGTAGAAGCCCTGGCTTACGTTCAGGGCGGCAATCTGGAGCGAGAGACTGCTGGCCGAAATGCCAAGGGTGGAGAAGTTCAGGAGCCAGCTGTAAGGGCGGTTGGTCCCGTAGTCCCACCAGTTGTAGGCGCAGAAAGAGGCATAGCAGCCTTCCGGTACCAGGCCCTTACCCACATTGGCCGAAGCCGTGTAGTTGATACTGCCGAAAACACCCTCCTCGAAGCGGCAGAGCGGGTCGGCCGCGTTGGGGCCGCACCACTGCGGATGGGCCGGGTCCGAGCTGTCCAGCAGCGATTCCAGACGCGGGTTCCAGGACTCCTTGGACGGGTCCAGGATAATCCCCAGGCCGTTCTCGTTGCCGATATGCTTGCCGAAAAGGTATTTGTCGTTCTTGCCCTTAGGCCCGGCATAGTCGAAGGTAATGGCGTCATCGAAATGCTGGCCGAAGTTCTCTTCGGTAAAGCCCTTGTAAGTATGGGTGAACCAGCCGTTGGTTCCATAAGTGGGCAGACAGACGCCCCTGGCTTCGTCCGGATTCCAGTAACGGTACTCCGTGAGCAGCTTGGAGAAGCTGTTCTCCACATCGGCCAGCATTTCCTTCCAGATGTCATCCTTGGTCTGCGGCCGGATCTGGTACGTGCCTATACGTCCCAGCGTCGGGTCCGTCTCCATATCCAGGGGATCGGCCATGTTCTTCCATTCAAAGCGGGGGAAACGCTCGTGGACGATGACCCCGGACAGGGAGCCGCTTCCGTAGGGAAGGAGGGTGCCGTCGTTGCGGAACTGGCAGGTGGTGTTGGTGTACAGGTACATATCGTCGCCCGCCTTGTCGCGGATCAGGCGCGGGAACTTGACAAGCCGGTGGCCGTTGGCCGCGATGGTATAGCCCTCGTTGACCGGCATCAGGTCCCCCTTGCGGACGGGGATTTCCACATCCTGCAGCTTTACATAGGTGAAAATGTCGTCGTCCACCAGGTCGGCGATATGGCGCTCCTTCACCGGCACGTCATATGACTCGCCGGCCGCCTGGCTGATGAACATCCCCACCTTGACATTGCTGATCACCAGGTAGGAAGGGTCGTCGTAGAGCACCGGCATGGTGTCGTACAACAGCACCTGGACATGGTCGTACAGGTTCACCGGATTATCGTCCACCGTACTGGTAATCAGGCAGATGCCCGCGCTTCCATCGTTGCTTTCCAGGTAGATGGTGCGCTGGTCCAGGGTATAGTCGATGGTCGAAGGCGTCAGCTGCTCGTTCTCGCCGGCGTTCCTTCCGGCCCGGTTGCTGACCACGATGCCTTCGACAATGATATAGCTGTCGATGGCCTTGCCGCTCTGGACCCGCTCGTACTTGAGTTCGTCCAGGGAAATCAGGGTACCCACCTTCTCCAGGGCCGTGCGCTGGATCACGTTCAGTTGCAGGCGGATGCTTTCGCCCCAGCCATCCGTAAACTTCAGGCGTACCTGCGCGCTGCGCGGCACTTCCTCATTCGGGTTAGGGGTGGTGGAAATGGTGATTTCGCGCGTCTTGGGGCCTTCTTCAGAGATGGATACGCCCTTGATCCAGTCGCCTTCCAGCCCGGCTTCGGTGGAGTAGGTGATGGTCTGCTCTATCTGGTCCGAAGGGATGTTGGTCTTGATTTCGAAGCGATCCTCGCCGCCGGCACCCTTGGTAAGCAGGGAACGGTTCTCCATGGTCAGGACGGCCTCTTTCAAGCCCTTCTGACGGAACCGGATAGTGTCCCGGCGGGCATCCACGTCGCTGCAAAGCATAAAGACCACCTGACGGCGGAAGGAGTCGTTGAAGTCGCATTCGGCCCGGATATAACCGTTTTTATCCAGTTCTGCGGGCATTTTGAGCGAAAGCCATTCGTTCCCTTCCGTCAGCATCTCCAGATGGTAGGAGCCGTTGGAGTAAACGGGGATGTTCACCACCCCGCCGTCCACCTCCACGGTGAACTCCTTGGTACCGGCCCCCAGTTTGACCAGCGGAATATCCGTTTCCAGGTTCCGGCTGCAGGACAGCGCCGAAAACAGGCAGAGGCCTGCCAGCCATGGCATATATATTCTTTTCATAGCGATCATCTTCATCAGTTGAAACGGACGGTAATGGTGCCAATCCGGACGGGGCCGTTGGAGCTTGGCGACAAGGTTCCTTTTTCGATTCCCAACGCCTGGGGCCATATGGAGGCACCTGTGGTGGGAACAATGTCAGTGGTGGTATCGGCCACCTGCAGCCGGACGATGACCTTGTTGCGGCCGAAGCAGGAGGAAGGCAGCTTCACAAGGTGTTCCGTGTAGCCCGGCGTGGCGTCCTGCGACGTCTGGGGATTGTTCCACCAGGCGCAGGAGCGCTGTTTCAGGATGCCGGCCGAAGGGACCGGGTTGAAGTTGTTTCCGTCCGTGGAATACAGCACGTTCCAGTGGGAAGGGCCGTACACGGTGCTGGAAGAGCCCAGGCCATGTCCCCAGACAATCCCGAATACCAGGTTGGTCCCGCTCAGACCCGCCGTGGAGAACTCTACGTCGAAGTATTTCCCCTCGTTCAGTTCAAAGTCCCACCAGGACTGCGTGAGGCAGATGGCGCCGCCGCTTACAAGCCCCTTCATGTTGCTGGTGCCATATCCGTTAGGCGTATCCTCGGTGGGGAGGTACGGGTTGTTGTAATCCTGGACGAAACGCGTTGCGGCCTCGTATTTCTGGAAGGAGCCTTTCCCCACGTCCGGGGTCAGTTTCTCCACGCCGTCGTTCCAGTTCCATTCGCAGATGATGTTGGAGAAGGCGGGCTGGTCCAGCTGAAGGTCGGTCACGTCCATCGGACGAATCTGGTAGCGGCCCAGATTTCCCCAGCGGACCGGCGCCACGGCATCGGACACGATGACGCCGCTGATGGTGCCGGAGCCCTGCGGGAGGCAGCTGTACCACGCGACATCCTTTCCTGTCCTGCGCCAGGGGGCAGCGGCATTGGTGAGTATGGAGATGGCGTTGCCGCTTGCATCGCTACAGAGCAGCGGGGCCACATCCCAGCGGGGCATCGTGGCGCCCAGGGGATTCAGTTCGTCCTGGAGGCAATAACCCTCGCTGGCATTGGTATAGCAGCCGTCCTTGCACAGGATTTCCATATCCTGCAACGTGACGAAGGTATAGACATCCGCATCGGTGAGCTGAGCTATAGTGCGCCGCTTTTCAGGGACGGCGGAATTGTCGTTCACCCGGGCGATACGGTCCGCCGTAACGCCGGAAAGCGTATAGCGCAGCGGGGCGGACGCCCTTTCAAGGACCAGGCCGTCCAGCCGGACGATGACCTTGCTCCCGCGCTGCAGCTTGTTCTCCGCCGCGCTCGTAAACTTCAGGCACAGGCCATAAGCGGCATCCGTGCTTTCGATATAGGCCGTCCGGGTGTTCTCCGTGCGGTCGAACTCGAACTGGCCGGTTTGCGGGCTGGAACAGACATTGGGACAGTCTGCATCACTCAGGACGAAGCCTTCCAGCAGGAGCGGGCCGCGGATGGCGCCAGGCACCCTGGCGCGAAGTTCCTCGAAGCTGAGCATCCGGTCGCCGCCCTGGCTGACATAGAAGCTGCATCCGGCCTTCAACCCTTCAGGGGAGGTATAGGAAACCGTAATGGTAGCCGACCTTTCATCGCCGTCCTGGTTCTCGCCGATATGGAAAGAAAGGCCCTCTTCGGTTACAGCAAGGTCCTGGACCCAGGGCGCATCGGCGGTGACGCTGACCCCGTCCATCGACCAGATATTATTCTTGGGGGCAGGCACCAGGAGGTTCTTTTCGTTGGCGTAGTACATCCCAACGCTGGAATCCAGCGTGAAAACGGGATCCGACTCGCTCTGGAGCACGGAAAGGCTGGACTTGATCTCTTTTCCGGAGGCATCGACCAGATAGCATACGACGGAAGCGTTGCGGTCCATTTTGCTGTCATTGGCTTCGACCGTGAAGTCAAAGCGGTCCTCCAGCACCTTGTAGGCACTGATCCAGGCCTTTTTGGACGGTGCGCCGATTTCCAGGGTGTCCGGGTGGGAAGGGTCGTCGTAGTAGATGGCCCGCGCCTTGAAATCGGCCCGGCTGAAGTTGAGGTTCGTGGCCAGGGGCACCGAGAAGGTTGTTTTCTGGCGCGGAAGGGCCACTTTCGTGCGGTCGAAGCTGATATAGGGCGTGGTTACGGAACCTGTCTGGATTACGGTGATGCGCTCCGTCAGGTCGTCCCGGCTCACCAGGATGTCCAGGCTTCGGGTGGTGCCGAAGTTGGCGGACCAGCTGAGGACGAAGTCGCCCAGCCCGTTGCCGGAAAGCCGGTCCAGGGAGGCCCAGTCCACCGGCTGGTCAAAGGCCACGGTCCAGGCCCCGGTGGAATAGACGGCGATGTGGGTCTTTCCCGGGGTCTGCGCGATATTCAACGTATGGGAAGTTACCGCCAGGTCGTCGAATATCTCATACTCTTCCCGGCAGCCGCTGAACAGCAGCGGCACCAGCGCGGTCAGAAGGATGTAGAAAACTGTTCTTTTCATCTCTCAGCGGTATCAAAGTCCATACTTGTTGTACTCTTTGTTGTCCAGGGCGTACTTGGAGTTCACCACTTCCGTTTCCGGGATGGGATAGTACTCGTGGCAGGGCTGCATGTTCTCCCGGAGCCGTTCCGAATCGGTATTGTCCTGCACGGCATCATACCAGATGCCCCAGCGCACCAGGTCAAATTTCCGCTGGAATTCGCCGAACAGTTCGCGGGCCCTTTCGCTGCGGATTTCATCCACCAGGCGGGGCAGGGTCCGGAACACATAGTCACCCAGTCCGGCCCGGTTCCTGACGATGTTCAGGTACTGGATGGCCCTGTCCGTATCGCCCAGGGCGCACCAGCATTCGGCCAGCAGCAGCAAGGCATCGGCATAACGGAAAACCTTGTAGTTGTTGCCGTCGTTGCTCTTGACCATATCGGGGCACCAGAACTTCGGCCCGGGCCAGGGGTTGCTGTTGACATTGGAGAAGGTCTGTCCGTTGTACTCCCAGGCCATATTGTCGGCCTTCCGGATATCCAGGCCGCGGCGGGGCTGCAGGCCCTGGCTGAAATACTTGGTGGGACGCGCCGATGTATGCAGGTCGCAGTCCACACCCAGCTCCGGAATGGCCACGCCGTCAAAAATGCCCTGGCTGATATTGGTGGCGGCACTGTTGGGCTCCATATAGGCGGCCAGGTTGGAAACGTAGGAAATACCGCCCCGGGCATACGCGTGCTGGATTTCCATAATGGATTCCGGCGTATTCTTGTTGCGGAAGGTCACGTTGTAGCTGTAGTCGTAATTGGCCAGGCTTCCGTAGATGGGTTCCAGTTTTTCCAGGGCCGAAATGGCCGTATGGTACCATTCTTCGGCCTTGGCAGGATCGTCCTTGGCGGCATTCCACAGGGCCATCTTGCCAATCAGCAACCAGGCGGTGGAGGCTCCTACACGGGCACCTTCGTTATCGGAAGTGCGGGTCTGCGGGGCCAGGGGGGCAATCTCCAGCAGGTCGCGGATGCATGCCGAACGGGTATCCACGGCGCTCATGCGCGGAAGCACGGCAATCCGGTCCATGACGTCGAAATCCGTTACGTCGTCGAAGTAGAAGGGCACGTCGCCGAACATGCAGGTAAGCGTGTAGAAGTAGAAGGCCCGGAGCGTCTTGGCTTCACAGAGCATCTGCGCCCGTTCCTTTTCGTCCAGGCATTCAGCCTTTTCGATGCCCTGAATGGCGAAGTTGCAGCGCTGGACGCCCAGATAGCCGTTGGTCCACACGGTGGAGCCATAACGTGGCAGGGCCGGAGACACGTCCAGCTGGCAGTCCAGGGTGCCGTAGTTGATAAAGGCAATATCCGACTGGCATTCGGTAACGGTATAGAAAGTCTGGGTATAGATGTTCTTCGCGGGCATATAGCAGCCGTTCACGACGGACTGGCACTCCGCCTTGCTCCGGAAGAAATGGCCCGGAGTGGAAAGCGAAGAAGTGTCCTCTTTCAGGGAACAGGCCTGAAGGAGAGCCAGGGCGAAAACAAGGGAAAGTATCTTTTTCATCATCGTATCCTCCGGTTAATATCTGACTTGTACCCCCATCGTGATGGTCCGGGCTTTGGGATAGGCGCCGATATCCACACGGCGCAGCGTGGAAGACGTGCCTTCGCTGGAGACGTCGGGGTCGAATCCGTTGTACCGTTTCCACAGGAACAGATTCTCTCCGGCCAGGCTCACCGTGACGTCCCGCAGCCATTTTACCTTCTTCGACAGGTCGAAGGTATAACTGAGCGTAAGGCTCTTCAGACGGATATACGAGGCGTCGTAAATCATGAAATCACTGGGCAGGGCCTGGTCCGAGATGACGCCGGCCCGCGGCAGGTTGGACTCGGGATTCCGTTCCGGATGCCAGGCGTTCAGCATATAGCGGTACTGGTTGGTACGCCGGCTGCCGGCCATATAGAACTCCGAATAGTTGTAAATCTTACCGCCGAAGGAGTAGGCGAAATACAGGCCTACCCGCAGGCCGTAAATGTAGAACGTGTTCTGGAGGCCGCCGTAAAGCCAGGGATCGGCCGAACCCTGGTAAACAAGGTCGTCCTGGTTCAGGATGCCGTCGTGGTTGATGTCATAATAGCGGGGATAGCCCGGCTGATAAGCGGCGGTGCCGATTCCCGCAAAGGTCTGTGTGGCCTGGTTGGCGGTGATTTCGTCCTCAGTATGCCATACGCCGGCATATTTGAAGCCCCACAGGGAGTTCAGCGGATAGCCCTTCACGTAGCCGTACATCATAAACGAGTTGTTGCCCGGCGAGGAATAGGCCGCCACGAAGTCCTCCGAGCCGATATCTTCGACCAATTGGTTGTTGTGGGACAGGGTAAGCGTCGTGGACCAGCTGAAATTCTTTTTGGAGATGTTCCGCGTCTCCAGCGACAGCTCGACACCCTGGTTGGAGGTGCTGCCGATGTTGGCATAACGGGACGAATAACCCGTCTGGCGCGCCATCTGGAGGGTCAGCAGCAGGTCCGTGGTCTTGGAGTAGTAATACTCCGCCGTCAGGTTCACCCTTTCGTTGAACAGGGAGATGTCCGCGGCGATGTTATAGAGGGAGGTCTTCTCCCAGGTCAGGTTGGGCGAATCCAGCCGGGAACGGTAGAAGGCCACCGGCTGGGAGCCGTTGAACACGTAGCCGTCGGTGGTCGAGGACATCGCCGCCAGGGAACGGTATTCGGTGATGGCGTCGTTACCGGTAAGGCCCGCACTGGCACGGATGGAGAGGTCGTTGACCCAGTCGACCCCCTTCATGAAGGGCTCGTTGGAGACGTTCCACCGGATGGCGCAGGAAGGGAAAAACGCCCATTTGTGGTTTTCGGCGAAGTTGGAGGCGCCGTCAAAGCGCCCGGTGGCCGTGAAATAGTACCGGGACTTGTAATGCCAGTCGGCGCGGCCGAAGAAGGACATCTTGGTCTTGGACGAATAAGACGTGCCGGCATCATAGGTCTCCTTGTCCAGCACGGCGTTCATGTTGTTCCACATCACGGCGTCGTCCATATATCCGCTGCCGCTTAGGGTGAGATCCTGCTTGGCGCTCCTGTAGGCCGAAAAACCGGCCAGGATGTTCAGGGAATGGTCGCCCAGGTTGCTGAACGTATAGGTGGCCGTGCTCTCGTTGGAGAGGGACCAGTTCTGGTACTCCTCGCGGGTGGCCTCGCCGCCGTCCGATTCATTCTTCGCCGGCAGGGCACCGGGTTCGTAGTGATAGGTATGCCGGTTGAACAGGAAGTAGGACAGCGTGCTCTTGACGGAGAATCCCTCGAAGGGGTTCAGGTCCAGCTTGAACGAATGGTTGGACGAATGGAAAATCCGGTAATGGGTAATGAGGTCGATGGCCGCCCGGGGCGTATTGATGCGCCGGTTGTCGTTGTTGCCATCGACAAGGGGGTTGTTGTAGTCGTTCGGGCCGATGAGCGGCGACAGATACTGGCCGGCGTTCCGGTAGGAGGTACCGCCGATGGAGGCCTTGGCCATATCCTGGTTACGGTACGTGTAGGTGCCGGAATAGCCCAGTTTCAGCCAGGGGAAGAATTCCCGGTCGAAGGAAAGGCGCCCGGTAAACCGCTTCTGGCCGCTTCCCTGGATGATACCGGGAGTGTCGTTGTATGAGAAGGACGCATAATAGGAAGACTTGGGTCCTTTTCCCGACAGGGAAAGCGCATAGTTCTGGAGCACGGCGGTCTGGGTCATTTCCTTGATCCAGTCCGTTCCCGTGAGCGAGAAGGGATCGGGATAGACGGATTCCGAAAGTGGCTGCGTCTGGTTGCTGAAATACGCGTAGTCGTTGCGGTACAGGGCAAATTCCGTCGCGTTCATGATGTCCAGACCGGCAGGGAGGCTGGAGACGCCTATATCGGCCTTGAAAGTGATGTTCACTTTGCCTTCCTGGCCGCTGCCCTGCTTGGTGGTGATGATGATGACGCCGTTGGCGCCGCGGGAGCCGTAAATGGCCGTTGCCGAGGCGTCTTTCAGCACGGAGATGGAGGCTATATCGTCGGAGTTGATGTCATTGAGGTCGTTGATGGCATCCATCACGCCGTCCACCACGAAGAGGGGCTCGTTGGAGGCTGTGATGGAGCGCGTTCCACGGATGCGGATGGTGGTGGTGGCACCCGGGGCACCGTCCGTAGACATGAATTCCGCACCCGCGATGCGCCCCTGGAGGGCGTTGTCCACCGAGACGGACGGGGAATCCAGGATATCGGCCATCTTGACGTTGGTTACGGAGCCCGTCAGATCCGATTTTTTGGTGGTGCCGTAGCCAATGACCACAATCTCTTCCAGATTGTTCGTGTCGGGTTGCAGGACAATATGCAGTTCCGTCTGCTGACCCACTTTTACATGCTGGTCCACGAAGCCGATGAAGCTGAAGACCAGGACGTCGTCGGCTGTCGCTTCAATGCTGAAATTGCCGTCGAAATCCGTGATGACGCCCTGTGTGGGGTCGTTTTCGAACACCACGCCGGCCCCGATCAGCGGGAAGCCGTCGCTGTCAAAGACCGAACCGGTGACGGTCTTTTTCTGGGCAGCCAGCGCCAGCGGCAGCAGGACAAGGGCCGCCGCGCAAAGAATCCGTTTCAAACTACTCATGGCCATTCCCTCCACAGATTATGTCTTTGCCGCTCTTGCTCCCATTGGCCAGGAACAGGTCTTCGTCCAGAAGGGGGCTCTGGCGATAGACGAATACATCGTCCAGAAAGACCCGGTTGCAGGGCCCGGTTTCGGAAGCGGCCATGGAGCCTGCAATGAAACGCAGGGCCGTATTCACGGTAATCGGGTTATTCTCAGTTCCTTCGATGAATACGAGATAGGAAGCTCCCTTGAACATGTCCGCCGGGAAGGACGGGCTGGTACGGTCATAGGTGGGCAGTTCCAGGTCCAGGGAGGTGCCGCCAGTCGCGACAAAGTCGCGGATGAAGCCACCTCCCGTCACCTGGACGGTGAATGCGCCGGCATCGGCCGCATCGCCGGCTCCTTCGGCGAACGGGGCGGGCCTTCGCATCGGCACGATGGGTTCGGTGCCGCCCGTATAATCCGGCAGCACGTCTCCGTTCTGGACCACCGCACGGAAGGACACTACTAACAATGTATCGTACTGGAAATCAGATGTATGCGGCGTAATCAAATCTGCCCCTGCACCCCGGTCGTTGCCCAGCTTCACATAGCCTTCCTTGGCGTACACCCAGGTTTCTTCCTCGCCCTGGATCCGGGTGGAAGTATAGCCCTGGTTCAGCTGGGCCGTGGTCCACTGGCTCATCAGGACGTCGTTGTAGGTGGCATTGGGATCGGCCGAGCCATACAGCCAGGAGAAGTCACAGGCAATCCGGTTTTCCAAGCCCTGCTCCACCACTAGGAAATTGCCCAGATACTGGGTCTGGCAGGACAGTTTGATCACCCCGTAACGGCGGGTATACAGGCCGATGGGGCCGGTCGCACCCGTCTGCGCGTAGGAGCGCCGGTCGATGGGTTTTACGCTTAAATCGATGCTCCACAGGCCGTCCTTGACCAGCTTGGGTTCGCTGATTTCGGCCCAGGAACTTTCTTCGCTCTGCCACTCCGCCGAGAAAGAGACATTGGCGCGGATGTAATAGGTGAACGTGCCGCCCTTGACGCTTACCACCACCCTTTCCAGGGGTGTTTCGCCATCGGGCGCATCATAAACCTGAATGAAATCGCTTCGCTCTGCGCGGCCGTCCGTCTTCTTGCAGGAAATTACGCAAACGGACAGCAGGGCAAGCAGCAGACCTCCCAGCGTTATATGTATCTTTTTCATATTCATTTCGACATGTCAAATTCTATCAGAAGAGGCAGATGGTCAGAGGGAATCTTGGGGTGTTTGTCGTCGGAATCCGGGTCATAGACGGCGCTGTAGGAAATATCGCTCCACTTGTCGTGTACGATGAACGACATGCCGGTGACCCGGCGGCGCATGGACTCGCTGCCATACATGATATCCATCCTGGCGGCACCGCTGGTGGAGGTCATAAAGCGGCCCGGACCGGTATAGTAGGAGCCGGCGCCCTCCCGGAGCATATCATACAGCTGGCGGCCGCATTGTCCGCTGCGGAACGCCTCGTGGGGCAGGACCCATTTGTACCCTTCCTGGTCCCAACGGGAAAATCCGACGGAATCATAATAGTCCCCGTCCAGCGGCGAAACCGAGTTGGTGTCTCCCATGATGAGCCAGTCGTCCCCGCAGTCTTTGCGTTTGGCGGTGGTGGTCAGAATGGCTTCCACCTCCCGGCGGGCGTACTCATAGCCGTTTAACTGGGATTCCTCGGAGGGACTTTCTCCGGGGGCATATTTCATCGGCCACATATGCAGGCTCACGAAATTGACCGTCTGGCCGCCTACAGTCACCTGATAGTGGCCGGAGCCGTGGACGATGCCCGTATTGTTGCCAGAGAAATCCTTCCCGGAATTGATGCGGTTGACCGTGGTAATGGGGTATTTGGACGTAATTACCTGCGGATAATCGTCCTTGTATGCACCTACAGCATGGTAACTGTATCCCATCCGCTCCGCCAGCTTTTTCCATTGGGCGTTTTCAAACGGAACGGACTTGTCGTTCAGCCCGTCCTTGTTCGTGAACAGCTGGTAAGTGGCTTTTCCGGCATATTCCGCGGAACCGGTCTTCCACAGGCTCTGGGCTTCGCAGAAAATGCATACATCCGGGTCGTATCTCTTGACGAAGGCGACGAAGTTGTCGAAATCATTGCCCTGGTCGGACCACATGCCGTTCTGGATGTTGTACAGAAGCACCCTCAGCTTGTTCTCGGGGTGTACCACGGGGGCGTGGCGGATTTCGATGTTGTCGATGAAGGCGCCGTGCTTGATGGAGTTGCCGCTGTCATAGCCCCAGAGGCCCAGGGCGGACAGTTCGTTCATGTTCGTCAGCGTCATGTGGACGTGGTGCCAGCCCTCGGTATATCGTTCCGAAGCAGGACCGGGGATGTCCGCGCGGCGCACGGTACAGAGATTCCTGAAGGTGTGCGAATAGGTATTGTTCCCCTCCAGCGTGTTCTGGAGTTCGACCGGAACGCCGTCAACGGAGAGGGAGGTCACGATGCCGCTTCCGTCCAACTGGGTGCAGAACTGGTCCTCGGTGCCGTAACGGAGACAGATGTCGAAGTCCAGGCTGATGCCGGAACAGGCGTCGTCCAGCCGCAGGACGTCTTTCGGCTGAATGCCGCCGCGGTTTTCTTCGACACCCACGCTCACGCAGCCCTGGTATTCCTGGCAGCGGTAAAGATAGGTGTAATCGCCTATGTTCCTGCTTTTTACGTAATCCGCGCTCACATTGGCGCGTTCCCTTACCGTCCAGCCGTTCACCGTAGCCCAGTTGGACTGGATGAAGGCGGAGCCGGGCGTCGTGACGCCCACAGTGGTAAAGGCTTCTTCGGTGCCGCGCCTATCGGTGGAAGGAGTGGAAAGGGCATCCGGCGCGAAAGAGGAAACAGCCGGATTCCCTTTTACATTTCCACCCCAGACGAAGTTGTCAAAGTGTTCGAAAAACAGCAGGTCCTCCTCGGGCGAATAGGCATAGGAGAAGACTTTTACCTCCCCGGCATTCAGGTCGAAGCCCGGGATGGCAAATTGCTGCCCCTTATGGTCCATATCCGTTACCGTCAGGGTCATGCCCGCCTGATAGTTGCCGGGGGCAAGCACCAGGTAGAAAGTGTTCCCTTCATCGGACACAGGCACGCCCTGGCCGCCGTTTGTACAGTTTAGGTTAATGAAATCGACTCCTTCGCTTAAGACGAAGCCTTTGTCGGGATCATAGGAAGCGACGCCGGCCATATTGTCGGCTGCATCGGCCGGAGCGGCATTGTTTTGCAGATGCACCGAAGCGATTTTGGCATTGCCGCGAAGCGTAATGCCCACGGCAGAAAGGATTTCCTTGAAAACGACCTGGCCGTCGCCTGTCCCGCTGTACTGACCGTAAAGCGGGAAGTAGGCCAGCGAATCCACGGTTTGCCGGTAAATCTGGGAATACGGAATCACCAGTTCCTTCATGGGATTTCCGTCCTTGGCACGGTACCAGTATTCCGAGCCTTTCGGCAGGCAGAAAAGACGGTAATTGCCGCTTTCTGCCGAGGCGACGTCCAGTTGCACGGTCCCGTCCTCCCTGACCACAGGCGAAAATAGACTGGAACGGAAATAAATCCGGTCCTCTGACGAGAAGATATGTTCACCGGTTCCAATCACGGAACGGAGGGACGACTCTTCCGTAGAAATCGTAAACCCGATCCGTTCGGTGTCCGGACTGTCCGGCATTTCCTGTTCCTTCTCCACACCGTCGCCCATCGCATATTGCAGTTTCGTGTTCTCCTGACAGGAAACCACGGCCAGGACGGCCAGTGCGAGGAGGTATTTATTTCCGTTCCATCTCATTGAATAGCAGTCTTATTCCCAGTCGAAAGATTCATCTCCGGTTTCGAAGTTCTCGATATCGGTTTCCCAGGTGGTGTCTTCATCGTCACCGCCAGGCTCACCCGGATCATAAGGGCTTTCCAGCCAGCTTCCTAATTGCTTTGCGATGTTGGTGCATCCAACGCTGTTAGGATGGGTGCCACTTTCTTTCGTGATGCCCAGCTCTTCATTGGTCTTGTTCACGGTGCCGGGTTCGTGGAGGCTGATGCAGCGGATATCATAGCCCTTCTTGTTCAGGAACTTGGCGATAGCCTTGGATGCGGCATCGTATCCGTCATCCATCATATCGTGTACGACGATGAGTATCTTACCCTCGGGAACATTCTCGTGGAAATCGCGGAGGACGGCTACTGTACCGGCAGCATAGTTGTTGAACAGCTCGCCGGAAGCAGCATCATATGCACTTTGCAGGGCGGAGGTGGAATAGTCGCCCAGCAGGACGTCCGTGTTGCCACCGAACTGTGCGAAGTCGTTGCGGCCACCATAATAGATCAGGATATCCGGATTGCCGACACCATAATTCAGATAACGCATCTGGATACTGTTCTCCATGGTGCGGTCATTGGGATCTTTGGCCATTCCTTCAATCTTGGTCTCCGTGTAGGTGACGGTAGAGCCGCTGAAGGCGTTATCAACTTCCAGACGGGCATTTTCCATCTTTCCGTAAATGATCTTCCACCACCAGGTCTCCTGCTCGTTCATCACCATATTCTCGTATTTCCCGTAGTTTGTCAGGTCCGGATACCATTTGGTCATCTGCAGGTCGTCGGTGGAGAACATATAGCCTTCGTAGGTCGAAATGGAATCGCCGATGATACTCACTTTCCGGGTCACGGGGCCGGCGTAGTCGATACCGGCGGGCTTGGGATAGCCGAAGGTGGCGTCGTACTCCCAGACCACGGCTTCGTTGTCCGGATTCTGGCCATTCCATTCGGCTACGCCGTCATTGAGGGCTGCCAGCACCCCGCCTTCGGCCTGGGTATAGACTCGTTTTCCGCTCACGTCCCAGTCCTCGGAGAAGGCGAAACTGCCGTATCCACGCATATTGCTGTCGCCGGTCTTGACGGAGATGTCGGACATGGTGACATCCTTGCTGGTGTAAGTGCACACCGGCCAGGTACCCTTGGAAATGGTGCGGCGGATGGTGCTTCCATCCTGCGATACGGTGCCGGTGATACTGGCAGCGGCCGAATAAGATGCGTAATTATTGGCGTTCAGGCGCTCTCCGCCCACAAAGATATTGGAGTAGGTGACCGGAGTCAGGCAGTTGAACAAGGTTACATTCGTGCTGGTGATTCGGCCCAGGATACCGCCGATATAGTTTACCTTGGTTCCGCTTTCCTGGGTGCTTATCATCTCCAAAGGATAGGCGTAGCAGTTCACGACGCTGATCTGGCCCATGCCGTCGGTGGCATTGGCAGCACCGGCGATACCGCCCATGTGGGCAGATGTACTGGTGGTCGTGAGCGAGGCGGCAGCCATCTTGCCGTTCTGATAGACAGGCTCGAAGGTACAGTTGATAACAAGGATGCTCTGGCTTGCGGCGTTGGTGTTCAGATAGCCTGCAATACCGCCGGCGCAGTCGGTGGACGAGCTGATGATGGCGTGGCTGGCGCAAGCATCTATGGTACCGGTGCGTACGAAGCCTACTATACCGCCAGGGCCGCGGCCACCGGCCGAGATGTGGCTCTCGTGGTCCACGCGGCATCCGCTGATGCTGCCGCCGTTAAGCACACCGGCGATGGCGCCGGCATAGTTGGCGCTGGAATAGACCGTGGCGGCCTGGATGTCGATGTTCTTCACAGTCGCGCCCTTGAGGTAACCGAACAGACCGGCGTTGGCGCCATCCCGCTGTACGTTGAGGTGGGCAATTACGTGTCCGTCGCCGTCATATTCGCCGATGAAGGGGGTGTCCAGGGTGCAGATGGGATTGAAAGGCTCGTCGGCCAGGTCGATATCGGCAGTCTGCTTGTAGAAGGAGCTGCGCATCAGGTCGTCTTCGCCCACATAGGAAAGGGTCTTCAGGTCTTCGGCCGAAGCGATGAGGAAAGGATCGCTCTCAGTACCGGTTCCACCGCTGAAGGAAGGGGTCACAGGACGCATCCGGATCAGCTTGGCCCGCTCGATTTCCTTGGCTGACTTCGTCGAATAAGAGGAGAGGGTGGAGGTGCCTTCCTTGATGTCGCAGGTGAAGGAATAGGTGCCCAGCGGAAGCGGGACATAGAAAACCAGACTCTTGTTGGCGCCCGGTTCCAGCGGGATGCGGACGGTGCCGTCACCCGACTTGGCGCCAATCACGGGGTCGGTGGCGGCCAGGTCGAAATCACCGCTCAGGGATACCTCGGCAGAGGAAAGCTCCAGGGCATCGGCGGTCTCGGGAATGCCGATGAGGGTATATTTCAGGAGTGCGCCCAGATGTCTGAAGGACAGCACGTCGCCATCCAGCCTTTTACCGTACATCGGGAAGCAGCTGCCGGACACGGCTTCGGCCAGGGACACTTCGGAAGGAAGCGAAACCGCAGCAGAAGACTTGGCCACGGAGGCGGGATAAAATGCGTGCGTGAAATTATAGACCACGCCCGCGGTACCATTGAAGGTGAAGATACCTTCTTCCGTTTCGGTGGTGAAGGTGTAGAAGTTTCCGCTTGCGGCATCATAGACCGCAATCTGGTCGCCGGCGTTCCAGGAGGTGGCGCCGTCCTCGTCCACTTCGGCCTTGGAAGTACCTTCCATCACGGCACGGAACGAAAAAGTCACAAATTTTTCGGGATTTTCCCCTGATGGTTGAACCTCCCTTGCACAGGATGCAAATGCGAAAACGATTGCAAAGCAGTTGAGAATCAGATTAAAACGTTTCATCATATTGAGTGTTATTAATGTCAGTAGTATGCACATAAGGACG